>CAMLHI010000505.1 GCA_946479705.1 uncultured Oxalobacteraceae bacterium | reverse complement strand
CCGGCGATGCCCGCGCCCCCCTGGCTGGCTACACCACGCTCGACCTGAGCCTGCGTACCCAGCACGGGCGCGGCGCCTGGGACTTCGCCGCCAGCGTGCGCAACCTGTTCAATGCCGACGTGCGCGAACCGAGCCTCGCACCGGGCTTGCAATTGCCTTACGACCTGCCGATGGCCCCACGCGCCCTGTCCATCCAGGCCAGCTACCAGCTGTGAGCGCCCCATCATTCTCACCAATTATTGCATTCGCCGCATCCCCCGTGTATGGTTGAGTAAACACGGCAAGCGCTGACCAGGCTTGCCGCGACCAATTACAAGGGGATGATGTGAGACATGCAGTTTGCCGGCCGGCCATCGCCGTGACCGTGGCGCTGCTGGCCGGGTGCGCGCACGCGGCCCCCAGCGAGGAAGACGAACTGGCGATGGTGTACGGCGGCGAACCGAGCGTGAGCATTGCCACCGGTTCCCGGCAAAGCGCGCGGCGCGCGCCCGCCATTGCCTCGGTCGTCACGGCCCAGGATATCGCCGCCATGGGCGCGACCGACCTCGACCAGGTGCTCGAAACGGTGGCCGGCCTGCACGTCAACCGCAGCGCCAACCAGTATTCCCCGCTGTACGTGGTGCGCGGCATCGTCAGCGCCTACCTGCCCCAGGTGCTGGTGCTGCAGAACGGCGTGCCCATGACCACCCTGTACCTGAGCAACAAGGGCAATGTCTGGTCCGGCTACCCGGTCGAGCACATCGCCCGCATCGAGATCATCCGCGGCCCCGGCTCGGCCCTGTACGGCTCGGATGCCTACGCCGGTGTGATCAACATCATCACCAACACGGCCGCCGACGCCCCCGGCACCCGCGCCGGGGTGCGCGCCGGCAGCTTTCGCACCCGCGACGCCTGGGTCCAGCATGGTGGCACCCTCGGGCCGCTCGAGCTGGCCGCTTACCTGCGCGTGGGCGACAGCGCCGGCTTCCGATCGATCGTCGACGCCGATGCCCAGAGCCGCAACGACAGCCTGTTCGGCACCGCCGTCTCGCTGGCGCCGGGGCCGGTCAACACGGGCTACGACGCGCTCGACGCCAACCTCGACGCCAGCGTCGGCAAGTGGCGCCTGCGCGCCGGCCTCAAGGTGCGTGCCGACGTCGGCACCGGCGCCGGGATTTCCTCGGCGCTCGATCCGGTCGGCCGCTCCCGCAGCGAGCGCGCCACGGCCGAACTGAGCTGGACCGATCCCCAGCTGGAGCGGGACTGGAGCGCCGGCGCCAGCCTGAGCGCCCTGCACTACGCCCAGCTGATCCCGGTCGACTACCAGCTGTTCCCGGCTGGCATGCGCTTCCCCACCGGCCCCTTCCCACAAGGCATGCAGGGCGCGCCCGAATTCTGGGAGCGCCAGCTGCGCGCCTCCGCCTACCTCGGCTATTCCGGCTGGGCCGGCCACCAGCTGCGGCTGGGCCTGGGTCATGACGACCTCGACCTGTACCGCACGCGCGAGCGGCGCAACTTCAGCTATGCCGCCAACGGCTTGCCGATTCCCCTGGCCCGGACGGTCGACTTCAGCGACAGCGCCCCCTTCATGCGGCCGCAACGGCGCCGGGTCGACTATCTCTACCTGCAGGACGAATGGACGCTCGCGCCCGACTGGACCGTGACGGCCGGCCTGCGCCACGACCGCTATTCCGATTTCGGCGGCACCACCAACCCGCGCCTGGCGCTGGTGTGGGACGCCGCTCAGGACCTCACCGCCAAGCTGATGTATGGACGCGCCTTCCGCGCCCCGGCCTTCCTGGAAGCCTACGGCATCAGCAATCCGGTCGCGCTCGGCAATCCCGACCTCAAGCCGGAAACCAATGGCACGCTGGAAGCGGCGCTGCTGTGGCAAGCCAGCGACGCCACCCGCCTGAACCTGACCGTGTATCGCTACGCCATGGGCAACATCATCCGCACCGTGCCCAACGCCGTGGCCGGCACCGGCGCCACCTACCGCAATACCGGCGACCAGATCGGCCACGGGCTGGAGCTGGAAGCGCGCTGGCACCCCGCGCATTCCCTGAACGTGCTGGGCAATTACAGCTACCAGCGCTCGGAGGACCGCGCCACCGGCCTGGATGCCGGCTACGCCCCGCGCCACCATCTGTACGGACGCGCCGAATGGATGGCCGAACTGTGCCAGGCCAGCGCCCAGCTCAACCGCGTGGCCGGGCGCCGACGCGCGCCGGGCGATGCGCGCGCCCCGATTGCCGACTACACGACAGTCGACCTGAGCCTGCGCTCGCCCCCCGGGCGCGGCCACTGGGCACTGGCCGCCAGCGTGCGCAACCTGTTCAACGCCGATGTGCGTGAACCGAGCCCGGCCCCGGGATTGCAGCTGCCCCACGATTTACCCATGGCACCACGCAATTTTTCCCTTGAGGCAAGCTACCAGTTTTAGCGAAAGCAAAACCCGGTTGCGCTCGCACAACGCCAGCGTCGGATGGCGAACCCGAAGTTTAAGGAAACGCAAAAACCGCACAACCTATCATGTTCCTAGCAGGGTGGATTGTTGCGATGCAAGATTCCCAGCAGTATGATCGAAGCTTGATCCAACTCATCCCACAGGTCCGCATATGCACTATGCCAACACCTCAACGACTGCCGGCGCGCGCCTTCCCGCCATCCTGATTGTCGATGACGCGCCGGAGCATATTGATGCACTGCGGCAAGCCTTTTCAGGCAGCGCCTACCGCACCCTGGTGGCGCGCGGCGGCAGCGAGGCGCTGGCCCTGGCGCGGCGCCAGCAGCCCGACCTGATCCTGATGGATGTGCTCATGCCTTGCATGGACGGGCTGGAAACCTGCCGCCAGCTCAAGCGCCAGGCGGCCACCGCCGGGATCCCGGTGATCCTGATGAGTTCGCGCAACGAGGCCGAGGACGTGGTGGCCGGCT
>CAMLHI010000504.1 GCA_946479705.1 uncultured Oxalobacteraceae bacterium | reverse complement strand
AGATGGCCCGCACAGTTCATTGCATTAAACTCAACAAGGAAGCCGAAGGACTGGACTTCCCCCCTTATCCTGGCGAACTCGGCAAGAAAATTTACCTGCAGGTGTCCAAGGAAGCGTGGCAGGCATGGCTCAAGCACCAGACCATGCTGGTCAACGAAAACCGCCTGAACCTGGCCGACCAGCGTGCCCGCAAATATCTGGCGACCCAGATGGAAAAGCATTTCTTCGGTGAAGGCGCCGATGCGGCCGCCGGCTACGTGCCGCCTAGCGAATAAGCGTTCCGCCAAGGCCGCACCACAAAAAAGGGAAACGCGCGCGTTTCCCTTTTTTACGGCCGCCGGGCACCGGCGTCTACATCGCCTTGCACTGGCGCATTTCGCACCTGGCGCGGAACACCTTCCCGTTATCGCACATCATACGGTACACCTCGACCGGCCCCGGTTCAGTCATCAAGCCGGCGCCCTGGCCACCCACGCAGCCTTGCTGCCTGGCCATGTTCTCCACCGTAACCGACGACACCCCGGCGCGGAAAGGCACACGCTCGATCGGCACCCCGTCCGCATCGGCCAGGACAGGCGCGGCCTGCACCTTGACCGCGGCCGCCGCTGCCGCCGGCACCGGCTTGCGGTGGAACAGCTTGCAGCCGCCCAGCAGAGCCACGCAGGATATGGCCAGGATCACTCGTTTCATGTGTACCTCCGAAAATGGCATGGTCCGACGCTGGCCCTCCGCCGATGCCGAATTGTACCGTAGAGCGGACGCCGCGCCCTACGCCGCCGCGCATGCCGCATCAGCCCGGCCAAACCGTTCCGCCGTGGCGAGCAGCCATGCTTCGAAGACCTTCAAGAGCGGCGCGCCCTGCTTCGCTTCCGGATACACCAGGTAGTAGCCGCTCTCGCTGCGCAAGGGAATATCGCAGGGAATGACCAGTTCGCCGCTGCGCAATTCATTGAGCACGAAAAAGCGCGGCACCAAGGCGGCCCCCAAGCCGGCGCGTGCCGCTTCCACCAGCATCGAAAACAATTCGTAGCGCTGGCCGCGCATGCAGTCGGCAGCGTCCACGCCGGCCTGGGCGAACCAGTGGCGCCAGGCTTGCGCCCGCGCCGACTGGTGCAGCAGCGTGAATTTGGCAAGGTCGGACGGTGTCAGGCGCTCGCCCTTGCCGAGCATGCGCGGGCTGCATACCGGCGTCATTTCTTCGTCCAGCAAATGACGCGCCACCGCGCCCGGCCATGCGGGGTTGCCGAAGTGAATGGCCGCATCGAAGGGCGTGTCGGCGAACATGAACGGTTCGGCGCGGGTGGTCAGGTTCAGCGTGACGCTGTCATGCACCGCGTAGAACTGCGGCAGGCGCGGAATCAGCCAGCGCGTGGCGAAGGTCGGGATCACCGCCAGCTCCAGGATCCCGCCGGCGCCCTTGTGGGCCATCGCGGCCAGGGTGTCATGCTCGATGCGTTCGAGATGCTCTCGCACCTGTTTCGCATAGGCGCGCCCCACATCGGTCAGGATCAGGCGCTTCTTCACCCGGTTAAACAAGGGCACGCCAAGGTAATCCTCCAGGCCGGCGATCTGCCTGCCCACCGCGCTTTGGGTCAGCGCCAGTTCGGCGGCGGCGCGGGTGAAACTTTCATGGCGTGCTGCCGCTTCGAAAGCGATCAAGGCTTCCATGCTCGGGATATTTCTTCTCAAAGTTCATTCCTCAAACGCACAAGGTGCCGAATTTTTATCGTTTGTGGGGCAATGGGGTTCGGCGCGACACTGTATTTCATGCAAGGCGGCCAAGTGACGATCCGACTATAGCGTCTAACTTGCCCGCTGTTGTCGTGGATCATGGCCAAGTTTGCGCAAGATCAAACCGCCTATCCCGGAAAGCAATTTCAACTGACCAAGGAAGGAAATACCATGAGTCTGGCAAACGAGAACGCCCACCCACCCTTGCCGAGCAAGTTCAAGCCCTATACGCGGCAGACCATCCATCAGGCGCCGCAATGGGCGCGCATGCCGGAAGAGCTGCGCGAAGCGGTCCAGGTCATTTCGCATGTCCTGCCGTTTCGGACCAACGAATACGTCATGAACGAGCTCATCGATTGGGACAAGATCCCGGACGACCCGATCTACCGCCTCACCTTTCCCCATCGGGACATGCTGGCGGCCGACGAATACGAACGGCTGCGCGACCTGGTCCTGTCCGGCGCCGACGAGCAGGCGATCAACAAGGAAGTGTGGCAAATCCGCATGCGCATGAATCCGCACCCGGCCGGGCAAATGACGCACAACGTGCCGATGCTCAATGGCGCGCCGCTGCGCGGTGTGCAGCACAAGTACAAGCAAACGGTGCTGTTTTTTCCCAGCGCCGGCCAGACCTGCCACGCCTACTGCACCTTCTGTTTCCGCTGGCCGCAATTCGTCGGCATGGACGATTTGAAGTTCGACGCGAAGGAATCGACCGAGCTGGTGGCATATCTCAAGCAGCACCCCGAAGTGACCGACCTGCTGATCACCGGCGGCGATCCGCTCATCATGAGCACGCGCGCACTGGCCGGCTACATCGAGCCGCTGCTGGTGCCGGAGCTGGCCCACATCCAGAACATCCGCATCGGCACCAAGTCGGTCTCGTACTGGCCCCAGCGTTTCGTGACCGACAAGGATGCGGATGAGCTGATCCGTCTGTTCGAAAAGGTGGTCGCCGCAGGCAAGAACCTGGCCATCATGGGGCATTACAACCACCCGGTCGAATTGCGCCAGCCTATTGCGCAGCAGGCGGTCAAGCGGATTGTCGGCTCCGGTGCGACCCTGCGCATCCAGGCCCCCTTGATCCGCCATATCAATGAAGACCCGAACGGCTGGGCGGAACTGTGGACCACCGGCGTGCGCCTGGGCGCCATTCCGTACTACATGTTCGTCGAGCGCGACACCG
>CAMLHI010000503.1 GCA_946479705.1 uncultured Oxalobacteraceae bacterium | reverse complement strand
TTGAACAGGAAGTTCAACACATCGCCATCCTTGACCACATATTCCTTGCCCTCGGCGCGCATCTTGCCCGCTTCCTTGGCGCCGGCTTCGCCCTTGTAGGCGATGAAATCGTCGTAGGCGATGGTCTGCGCGCGGATGAAGCCGCGTTCGAAGTCGGTGTGGATCACACCGGCGGCCTGCGGGGCGGTATCGCCCTCGTGGATGGTCCAGGCGCGCACTTCCTTGACGCCGGCGGTGAAATAAGTCTGCAGGCCGAGCAGCTTGTAGGCGGCGCGGATCAGGCGGTCCAGGCCCGGCTCTTCCATGCCCATGTCGGCCAGGAAGGCGGTCTTGTCTTCGTCGTCCAGATCGGCGATTTCCGACTCGATGGCCGCGCAGATCGACACGATCGGCGCATTCTGCGACTTGGCGTAGGCGGTCAGCTGGTCCAGCAGCGGGTTGTTGGTAAAGCCCGTGTCGGACACGTTGGCCACGTACATGGCCGGCTTGGCGGTAATCAGGCACAGCGGCTTGATCAGTTCCATCTCGTCGGCATCCAGGCCCATGGCGCGCACCGGCTTGGCTTCGTTCAGGAAAGGCATGATGCGCTCGAGCAGGGCGACCAGCTTGGCGGCATCCTTGTCGCCCGAACGGGCTTTCTTGTTTTCGCGGTGGATGGCTTTTTCGACCGTGCCCATGTCAGCCAGCGCCAGCTCGGTCTGGATGACTTCGATGTCGTCCAGCGGATTGATCTTGCCGGCCACGTGGATCACATTGTCGTCTTCGAAGCAGCGCACCACGTTGACGATGGCGTCGGTCTCGCGGATGTGCGACAGGAACTGGTTGCCCAGGCCCTCGCCCTTCGAGGCGCCCGCCACCAGGCCGGCGATGTCGACGAACTCGACGATGGCATTGACCATGCGCTCGGGCTTGACGATCGCGGCCAGCGCGGCCATGCGCGGATCGGGCACTTCGACCACGCCGACGTTCGGCTCGATGGTGCAGAACGGATAGTTCTCAGCCGGGATGCCAGCCTTGGTCAGGGCATTGAAAAGGGTGGATTTGCCGACGTTGGGCAGGCCGACGATGCCGCATTGGAGACTCATGGAAAACTTTCTACTTTAATTCGCTGATCGATGGGCGCGACGCGACGGGCGGCCCGAAACCCCACATTGTAACTCGTGCGGCCCGGCCCCGCCCCGAATTATCCCCCCGCGCCGAGGCCGCTCCCGCCGGCCGCGTCCTGGCTGTCGCGCTCGCGTGCGCGCCAGCGCACCACCAGCAGCAGCGCCAGATTGACGCCGAACAGGACCAATTTGGCGGTGGTCCAGAACGGTGTCGGCGGCGCCTCCCCCAGGCAGCCGCCGGCGGCGGTCATGGCATTGAGCACCAGCGTGTTTTCGACCAGGTCGGCCAGGCCGCCGGCCAGCGCCAGCCCCAGGCCCAGCGCGAGCAGCGCCGGGTAGCGCCGGGCCAGTGACGCCGGCTTGAGCGCCGCACGCAGGAACAGGCACTGGCCCACCATGAAGCTGGCGCTGTAGAGCAGCACAAAGATACTGTCCAGATGCAGGAAGAAGGCGCGCGGGCAGCCGGCCGTCAGCGCCGCGGCCACGGCAGGCTCGGGCAGGCCGCACTGCCGGGTCGCGCGCAAGACATTCCATTCCGGCGACAGGCAGGTGCCATTGAACACTGTCAGCAAGAGCAGCAGGCCGGCGGCGGCCCAGGGCAGCGCCGGCCACAGCCGCTCCAGCCAGCGCCGGCGCCGCTCCTGATCGCGCTCGATCTGGGCATGGGCCGCGCCGAGGTCGCCGATCTCTCGCAGCGGCAACAGGTCCGGAGACGCGTCCAGGCATGCCTTGCCCAGAAACAGTCCCAGCTGACGGTAGCTTTCGAACTGGCTTTCGTCGAAAAACTGGTCGGCCGTGCTTTGCTGGGGAAAAGTCGGGTTGCGGGTGGCGTAATTGAGCACGTCGCTCGGTTCGAGCCGGGCGGCGCAGAGGGTAGGCTTGATGACGACCAGGGTGCCCTTGGCAAAGCCGGCGCCGTAGTCGATGCTGCCGCTGGCCACCCCGCTGGCGGGCAGCGCCTCCTTGCCCAGCCGCATGGTGGCCAGGTTGATGTCGATCTCGACGCCAAAATCGATGCGGCACTGGCGGATCGCGCGGCCCAGGTCGTCGAAGCCGCGCTCGCCGTCGGCGCCGGCGTCGACCACCACGATGACCCGGCAGCGCCGCCGCACCAGTTCATAGATGCCGGTGTTTTCGAAGTGGCCGCCGTCGGACAGGTTGACGTAGCGCGAGGTGTCGTTGGAAAAGCCGAACAGTTCCTGCAGCAGGTACATCACGCCGAACGGCGGGCTGGGACTGCGCCAGCTGGTGCAGGCCGGATTCGGGCTCCAGCGTCCCAGGCGCAGGTTCAGCAGCGTCATCATGAACGCCAGCGCCGGGCGCGTGTGGATGCCGCCGTTCGGGCTGGCCGCCGCGCCCGAGGTGGCCATCGCCATGCCGAGCGTGATGCCGGGTTCCTCGCCATCGCGCGCGGCGTACTGGGCAGTGGGACGAAAGCGCGACACGCCATTGGGCTGGCCCAGCTTGCCGGACAGTTCGCCCTGGGTGCCGGACAGCCCGAAGCCGCAGTACAGGGGCGTGAGCGCGAAGGCGGCGGCCTTGCGCTCCTGCCAGGCGAGGTTCTTGCCCTGCGAAAGGTTAAGCGCGGTATTGAAGATGTGATACGGGCGCTGCGGACGTTCGCGCCTGGCCAGGTCGCGCAGGGGCAGGTCGTCGGCCTCGTCGAAGCCGGTGAAGGGATGGGCCTTGCGCTCGCTGCCGCGGCTGGCGCCCAGGTAGCAGCGGATCAGGCGGTTCTTGTACATATTGTGCAGCGAGAACTTGTTGACGTCGACGCGCTGGCCGAACACCGCCATCGCCAGCGCCGTGGC
>CAMLHI010000502.1 GCA_946479705.1 uncultured Oxalobacteraceae bacterium | reverse complement strand
TTTACCGGCAGCGGCGGCGAATACTTTCGCATCTGGATCGTCAACCTGCTGCTGAGCGTGCTCACGCTGGGGGTGTACTCGGCCTGGGCCAAGGTGCGCCGCACCCAGTATTTCTATCGCAATACGCGGCTGGCCGGCTCGACCTTCTTTTACCACGGCAAACCGCTGGCCATCCTCAAGGGCCGCCTGCTCGCGCTGGCGCTGGCGCTGACCTTCAAGCTGACCCTGGGCTTGTCGGGGATCGCCGCCACGGCCATCCTGGCGCTGCCGGTGCTGGCCCTTCCCTGGCTGCTGGGACGCTCGTTCCGCTTCCGCCTGGCCAACTCCAGCTACCGCGGGGTGCGCATGCGCTTTGCCGGCACCGGCGCGCAAGCCTATCAGGCGCTGGGCTGGGGGCCGCCGGTGCTGCTGATCGGCACGGTCTTCATCGGCATGTCGGCGTCGACACTGGGAACGGTCTTCGTGATCGTCAGCTCGGTCGGGCTGGCGGCGCTGGCGGCGGCGCTGGTGCCGCTGACCCATTTCGGTCTGAAGGACTACCAGCATAACCATAGCTATTTCGGGCAGATGCCCTTCTTTACCTACCTGCGCCGGCGCGATTTCCTGAACATCTATGCGCGCGCGCTCGGCCTGCTCCTGCTCGGTTCGCTCACCGCGGGCGCTTTCGGCTATTTGACGCGGCCGCTGGCCCGCGCGCTCGGCGGCGGCCCGCTGGGCTGGCTGATCGAGCTGGCCTTCGGCATGCTGAGCGCGTCGGCGTTCTATTTGCTGGTGCGCCCCTTCCTGGAAGCGCAGGTGCAGAACCTGACCTGGAACGGCACCGAACTGGGCTCGCATACCTTCATCAGCCAGGCCAGCGCGCGCAAGCTGTGCATGCTGCACGCCACCAACCTGGCGTTGATCACCCTGACCCTGGGCCTGTACAAGCCCTTCGCCACCATCCGCCTGCTCAAGTACCGCATCGAGTCGGTGCAGCTGGAGATGGAGGGCGACTTCGAGGACTTCCTGGCCGATCATGTGGGCGAGAACCCCGGCGCGATGGGCCAGGAAGCGGGCGAGCTGTTCGACCTGGAGATTGCCTTATGATCGAGGCGATCTATTTCGACGGCATCAGTGCGCGCCGCCACGCGGTGACGGTGATCGTCCACCAGCGCGTGATGGCCCTGCGCGGGGCCGGGCTGCGGCGCAGCATCAACCTGGCGCAGCTGGACATCGCCGAACGCCTGGAGCATGCCCCGCGCGTGCTGCGCTTTCCCGACGGCGCCTTCCTCGAGACCAGCGACCCGGGCCTGGACAAGATGCTGGCCGAGAACCGCTACCGCGAGCCGCGCGTGGTGCGCTGGCAGCGCCACTGGCCGCTGGCGCTGCTGGCGCTGATCGCGCTGGTCGGCATGCTGGGCATGTCCTACCAGTGGGCGCTGCCTTGGACCGTCGAGCGCGTGGTGGCGCGCCTGCCTGCCGGGCTGGAAACGCGCCTGGGCGAGACGAGCCTGGCGCTGCTCGACGACAGCATGATGGACCCGAGCGAACTGCCGGAGGAGGAACAGGCGCGCATCCGCGAACTGTTCGCGCACCTGCGCCAGCCGCGCGGCGAACACACGCCCTACCGCCTCGAATTTCGCAGCAGCGGCATGGGACCGAACGCGCTTGCGCTGCCCAATGGCGTGATCGTCATGACCGACGAGCTGGTGCAACTGGCCGACGACGATACCGCGCTGATGGGCGTGCTGGCGCATGAACTGGGCCATCTGCAGCGCCGCCACACCCTGCGCAACGTGCTGCAGACGCTGGGCATGGGCGCGCTGGTCAATGTATGGGCCGGCGATGTGTCTGGCATGGTGACGGCGCTGCCGGCGCTGATGCTGACCCAGCACTACTCGCGCAATTTCGAGCGCGAATCGGACCAGTACGCCGTCGACATGCTGCAGCAGAACGACCTGCCGCTCGCGCCCCTGGCCACGCTGTTCGAGCGCATGCACGAACAGCGTACCGGCCACCAGAGCGGCAAGGACAAGGACGCGCAAACGTCCGACTACGCCAGCTCGCACCCGAGCGACGCCGAGCGCATCGCGCGTCTGCGCGCGGCCGACCGGCGCCGCTGATCAGAGCGGCGTGAGGATGCGCCGCGCGGCGGCGATCACGTGTTCGCTCAGGCGCTCCATCTTGGCCGACTGCACGCGCCAGGCGTGCCAGTACAGCGGCACGTCGGACGGCTGGTCCGGCGCCATGTCGACCAGCGCCCCGCTGGCGATGCGCGCGCCCAGTTGCTGCTCGGGCACCATGCCGTAGCCGAGCCCGAGCTCGATGGCTTGCAGGAAGGCTTCGGTGGCCGGGATGTAGTGGCAGGGGTAGCTGCCCGGCGGCAGGCCCAGCACGCGCTGCAGGAAGGCCGATTGCAGCGCGTCCTTGCGGTCGAACACCACCACCGGCGCGCGCCGCGCGGCCTCGCGCGTGAGGCCCTCGGGGAACCAGCGCCGCGCAAACGCCGGCGCGGCCACGAAGCGGTAGCGCATCGCCCCCAGCGGCTCGACCTTGCAGCCGCGCAGGGGCTGCGGCTCGCTCGATATGCCGGCCAGCGCCTGCCCCTGCGCCAGCCGGGTAAAAGTGTGGTCCTGGTCGTCGAGCAGGATGTCGAGCAGGATGTTCTGCTCGACCAGGAAGGCGCCGAGTCCGCCCAGCAGCCAGGTGCTGAGGGTGTCGTTGTTGACGGCGAGCGTGACGCCGAACATGGTTTGGCGCTCGTCCAGCTCGGCCTTGAATTCGTCGTCCAGCAGGCGCGTGCGGCGCAGGTATTGCAGCAAATGCTGGCCGCCGGAGGTGGCCCGGCACGGCTTGCCGCGCACGATCAGCGGCGTCCCCAGTTCGGCTTCGAGCGCGCTGACGCGCTGCGACACCGCCGACGGCGTCAGCGACAGGCGC
>CAMLHI010000501.1 GCA_946479705.1 uncultured Oxalobacteraceae bacterium | reverse complement strand
TATGGTTGTTATGGCCGGTGTCGCCACCGGCCTTGCAACAGCCGCGCGCACGCGGGCTCTCCAACCCGCGTGTTTCGAAGATTCCGGCGCGGCCGGACTTTACTGAGCCAGCTGCAGGGTTCCGTCGACCAGGCGTGCCAGTTTCAGCGGATTGCCGTCGGCCAGATCGGCCGGCAGCAGGTCCGCCGGGATGTTCTGGTAGCACACCGGACGCAGGAAGCGGTCGATGGCCGACGCGCCCACCGAGGTGGTGCGGCTGTCCGAGGTGGCCGGGAACGGGCCGCCGTGGACCATCGAGTGGGCCACTTCGACACCGGTCGGGAAACCGTTGAACAGGATGCGGCCGGCCTTGCGCTCCAGGATAGGCATCAGGCTGGCGGCGAGTGCCTTGTCGTCGCCGGTGGCGTGCACGGTGGCGGTCAGCTGGCCTTCCAGGTGTTCGGCGACCTGGCGCAGTTCGGCTTCATCCTTGCAGCGGATGATCAGCGAGGCTGGCCCGAAGATTTCCGCTTCCAGGTCCGGCGTGGCCAGGTAGGTGGCGGCGTCGGTGGCGTACAGCGAAGCTTGTGCCGCGCAGCCCTGGCCGTCGGTCTTGCCCTGGCCGACCAGGCTCACGCCGGCGATGCCGGACATGCGCTTGACGCCATCGAGATAAGCCTTGTGGATGCCGGGGGTCAGCATGGTGCCGGCCGACTTGGCTTCCAGCGCGGCGCCCGCGGCCTGGATGAATTTGTCGAACTGTTCGCCGGCCAGGCCCAGGACCAGGCCTGGATTGGTGCAGAACTGGCCCACGCCCATCGTCAGCGAATCGACGAAGGCTTGCGCCAGGTTGGCGTTGCCCAGCGCGCCGGGCAGCATGAACACTGGATTGATGCTGCTCATTTCGGCGTAGACCGGGATCGGTTCCTTGCGGTCGGCCGCGGTGCGCATCAGCGCCACGCCGCCGGCACGTGAGCCGGTGAAGCCGATTGCCTTGACCGCTGGATGGCCGGCCAGGCGCTGGCCGATCTGGCGGCCTTCGCCGAACAGCATCGAGAAGGTGCCTTCAGGCAGGGCGCAGTCGGCCACGGCCTTCTGCACGGCCTTGCCGACCAGTTCCGCGGTACCCAGGTGGGCGCCGTGGGCCTTGACGATGACAGGGCAGCCCGCGGCCAGGGCCGAGGCGGTGTCGCCACCGGCTACCGAGAAGGCCAGCGGGAAGTTGGATGCGCCGAACACCACCACCGGACCGATGGCGATCTTGCGCAGGCGCAGATCGGGACGCGGTGCGGGCGCGCGGTCCGGCAGGGCCGAATCGAGCGTCGCATCGAGGTAGTAACCGTCGCGCACGACCTTGGCGAACAGGCGCAGCTGGCCCACGGTGCGGCCACGCTCGCCTTCCAGGCGGGCTTGCGGCAGGCCGGTTTCGGCCATGGCGCGCTCGATCAGCTGCGGGCCGATGTCCAGGATGTTCTGGGCGATCGCTTCCAGGAAGGCGGCGCGCTGTTCCGGCGTGGTGCTGCGGTAGGTATCGAACGCCTGCTGCGCCAGGGCGCAGGCGGCATCGGTATCTTCGCCGGTGGCCAGACCGAAGTCCGGACCGATGGCCGCGTTCGTTGCTGGGTTGATTGCCTGGACCGAACCTGCCGTGCCTTTGAAGGTACGTTGGCCGATGACCATTTCGCCGTTGATTTGCATACTTGCTCCTTTGGGTTATTTAGCGCCCGTGGTCTGGATCAACTTCAACAGCATTGCATCTTCTTCCGCCGTCAGGTCGGTCAGCGGAGCGCGCACCGGGCCGGCCGAATGGCCCACCAGGCGCGCGCCCGCTTTCACGATACTGACTGCGTAACCGGCCTTACGGTTGCGGATCGCGAGGTAAGGCAGAAAGAAATCATCGATCAGGCGATTCGTGGTCGCTTGGTCGTCGGCGGCAATCGCGTTGTAGAAATCCATGGCCAGTTGTGGCACAAAGTTAAATACAGCCGACGAGTATACAGGTACGCCGAGCGCCTTGTACGCGGCCGCGTAAACTTCGGCGGTCGGCAGCCCGCCCAGGTAGGAAAATCGGTCGCCCATGCGGCGCCAGATCGAGACCATCAGTTCGATGTCGCCGATGCCGTCCTTGAAGCCGATCAGGTTCGGGCAGCGGTCGGCCAGCTTTTCCAGCGAGTCCGGGGTCAGGCGGCACTGGCCGCGGTTGTACACCACCACGCCGAACTTGACCGATTTGCAGACCTGTTCGACGTGGGCGACCAGGCCGTCCTGGCTCGCTTCGGTCAGGTAGTGCGGCAGCAGCAGGATGCCGTGCGCGCCCAGGCGCTCGGCTTCCCGGGCGTAGGCGATGGCCTGGCGGGTCGGGCCGCCGGCGCCGGCCAGCAGGGGCACGGCGCCGCGGCAGGTGTCGACCGCGGTCTTGATCACGTCGCTGTATTCGCCCGCGGTCAGCGAGAAGAACTCACCCGTGCCGCCGGCGGCGAACAGCGCACTGGCGCCGTAGGGAGCGAGCCATTCCAGACGCTCGGCGTAGGTCTTGGCGTTGAAGTCGCCTTGTGCGTCGAAGTCGGTAAGCGGGAACGACAGCAGGCCGTGGGACAGGATTTTCTTGAGTTCTTGCGGGGTCGGGTGCATTGGATCTCCAGGGTGATGGTCACGCGCGATTACTTAGTGGTACGTCATCGTACAACCAAGCATTTGTCCTGGCAAGAAGAAGTTATACGATGAGTTAAGAAGCCTTAGCGCCCTGCCGCTTCCAGTTGCTGCTGGGCTTCGCGCAGCCGTTCGCGGCTGTTGCTCAGGTGGGTGCGCATGGCCGCGCGTGCCGCTTCCGGATCCTTGCGCAGGATGGCGTTGTAGATATCCTCGTGCTCGCGCTGGACCCGTTCGAAATAGGCGGACGGATCGTCCCGGGCCAGCTGCGGCATGTTCAGGCGCGCGCGCGG
>CAMLHI010000500.1 GCA_946479705.1 uncultured Oxalobacteraceae bacterium | reverse complement strand
TCGCTGCCGGCCGTGGCCGAGGTCTTCGGCACCAGGATGGTCGAGCCGGCTTTCAGGCGGGTCTGCGCGGGGATGTTGTTGGCCTGGCGGATCACTTCCGGGGTGGTGTGGAAGCGCGAAGCCAGCGACGCGATGCTTTCCTTGGCGCCGGTGATCTTGTGCGTGGTCCAGGTCGACAGGGCGCGGCCCCATTGCGCCAGGTTCAGCTGGAATTTTTCGGCGTTTTCCTGCGGCAGCAAAATCTTGGTCTGTTCGCCGCCGGTAATGACCGGACGGTTGAACTGCGGATTGAGCGCCTTGAATTCGTCCACCGACAGCTCGGCGAGCTGGGCGGCAATGGTCAGGTCGATATCGCTGGTCTTGTCGACCGCCGTGAAGTAGGGCTGGTTGTCGATCACCGGCAGTGCGATGCCGAAATGGGCCGGGTTGGCGATGATGTTCTTGACCGCCTGCAGCTTGGGCACGTAGTTGCGGGTTTCCACCGGCATCAGCTCGGACAGGCTCTCGAAATCGGTCGGCTTGCCCAGCGACTGGTTTTTCTTGATGGCGCGCTGGACATTGCCTTCGCCCCAGTTGTAGGCGGCCAGGGCCAGCTGCCAGTCGCCGAACATGCCGTACAGGCGCTGCAGGTAGGTCAGGGCGGCATCGGTCGAGGCGAGCACGCCGCGCCGCTCATCCTTGAACATGTTTTGCTTGAGATTGAAATCCTTGCCGGTGCCGGGCACGAACTGCCACAGGCCGGACGCATTGGCGCTGGAATTGGCTTGCGGATTGAAGGCCGATTCGATCACCGGCAGCAGGGCCAGCTCGGTCGGCATATTGCGCTTTTCCAGTTCCGTGACGACGTGGAACAGGTAGCGCGAGGCGCGCGCGGAAATGCGCACCAGCTGGTCGGGACGGTTGGCGTACCAGGTGACGTGCTTGGCGACCAGGGTATTGTCGAGGTCGGGAATGGCGTAGCCGGTGCGGATGCGGCCCCAGACGTCAGCTTCTTTATAGTCTTCAGCCTTGACGGCGGGAAAGGGCTGCAGGGGAGCGGGCTTGGCGGACTGCTGGGAAACCTGTGCTGCGAGCGTGGCCGGCGCAGTATCGATCGCGTGGCTGAGCGCTGGAGTGAGCATGACGACAAAAGCTGCCAGCGCGGAGGTGTTGCGGGTCGTTTTGTGCATAGCGTTCCATTGTTGCGTCCAAGAACTGCTGGACTTCGAACAGACAAGGTCGGAGTGTACGTAGGACTGGACCGCTGAGTCAAGAAAAAATCCAGGCGGAACGGCAAAAACTTTGACAACTTTTTTGCCCAATCTTGTCCTCTTGAAAATGAGCGTTAGCGGGAGTATCACGAAAAATAGACAGCTTGTCATTGTGCGCTCGCTGGTGTGGGTTTATATACTCCGGGGGAGTATCTGCAATGCTTCATGCACCCGGCATGGACCAGCTCAAAGTACGGCGAGGTATGCGGCGCGGACCTGAGATGGCGCAAAAGTGCGTACAATTCGGCTGTGCGTGGCCGTGTTGAGCGCCGCGCCGACCAGATAAGAGTGTCAATGAGCAAGCCAACGAGCAATCCGAACCTGAATGTGGACGATGAAGACATCATCGCCGCCACCGAGCGCTGGCTGGAAAAAGCCGTCATCGGTCTGAATCTGTGCCCCTTCGCCAAGGCCGTGCACGTCAAGAAACAGGTGCGCTACGTGGTGTCGTCCGCCACCACCCCGGAAGCGCTGCTCGAGCAGTTGATGGATGAATTGCAATATTTGTCCGATAGCGCTCCCGAGCAGGTCGACACGACCCTGCTGATCCACCCCTTCGTGATGACCGATTTCCTCGACTACAACGAGTTTCTCGACGTCGCCGATGCCGCCGTGGAAGACATGCAGCTCGACGGCGAACTGCAGGTGGCCAGCTTCCATCCGGACTATCAGTTTGCCGATACCGACCAGAACGACATCAGCAACTACACCAACCGGGCGCCGTATCCGATCCTGCAGTTGCTGCGTGAAGCGAGTATCGAGCGCGCCGTGGATGCCTTCCCCGACGCGGCCGACATTTTCGAGAAGAATATCGAGACCATGCGCGCGCTCGGTCACGATGGCTGGGATGCCCTCGATGTCGGCCCCGCCAAGTGAGGCTTGCGCGCCCCCGGAAGAGGGCGCGCTAAGCTTGCCGGTGCGGCCGGACACGCCCTGCGTGGCGGTCTGCTCGACCACCTTCGACGATGTCTGCCGCGGCTGCGGGCGCACGGTGGTGGAGGTGGCGCACTGGGTGTCGATGGGCGCAGCGGAGAAGGAAGGGGTGTGGCAGCGCATCCTGGCGCAGGGTTACCCGCGCCGGAATACCTGATTACCGCTGCATGCCGCGGCTGCGGCATGGGGGGCTCAGAAACTGCCGATGAAGTCTTTCTTGCCGATCTCGAGCCCGTTGTGGCGCAGGATGGCGTAGGCCGTGGTGGCATGGAAATAGAAGTGCGGCATGGCGTAATGCACCAGATACACCTGGCCCTTGAACTGGCGCGCGGTGGCGCCGCTGCCGGTGGTAATGTCGCGCTGGGCGCTCGCTTCGATCCCGTCCTGCGGCAAGCCGTCGATGAAGGCCAGGGTCTTGGCGATGCGTTCGCGCAATTCAGCGAACGATTGCTCGGTATCCTCGAAGCGCGGCACCTCGGCACCGGCCAGACGGGCGCTGGCACCCTTGGCGAAGTCGCAGGCGACCTGGACCTGGCGCAGCAGCGGGAACATGTCTGGGTAGAGGCGCGATTGCAGCAGGGCTGCCGGCTCGATCTTCTTCTCGGCGGCATGGGCTTCGGCCTTGCTCAGGATGGTCGACAGGCTGCTCAGGATTTGCTTGAACACCGGCACGGAAGCGTCGTACATGGAAAAACTCATGGTAGTCCCCTTTGTAAAAGTGCAGCGATGATAACAAGT
>CAMLHI010000499.1 GCA_946479705.1 uncultured Oxalobacteraceae bacterium | reverse complement strand
CTTTCGCGCAATCCGAAGAAGCAAGAGTTTAGAGGACTTTTGCGATGGCGTCAATGACGCGGTCGATATTTTTCGAGTTCAGCGCGGCCACGCAGATGCGGCCGGTGTCCACTGCATAGATCGAATGCTCGGTGCGCAGGCGCTCGACCTGGGCCTTGGTCAGGCCCGAATACGAGAACATGCCGACCTGCTCGCGCACGAAATCGAAGTTGTGGGCCGGGGCCTTTTCCTTCAGTTTCTGTACGAAGGCATTGCGCATTTCCTTGATGCGCACGCGCATGCCGGCCAGTTCCTCTTCCCACTTCTGGCGCAGGGCCGGGGTGGTCAGCGCGGTGGCCACGACCTTGCCGCCGTGCACGGGCGGATTGGAATAGTTGGTGCGCACCACGCGCTTGAGTTGCGACAGCAGGCGCGCGGCCTCTTCCGCACTGGCGGCCACCACCGACAGCGCACCCACGCGCTCGCCGTACAGCGAGAACGACTTCGAGAAGGAATTCGAGATCAGCAGCGGCACGCCGGCCTGGGCGAACTTGTTGACCACGGCGCCGTCTTCGGCGATGCCGGTGCCGAAGCCCTGGTAAGCCATGTCGAGGAAAGGAATCAGGCCGCCGGCCACGACCGCCGCGATGACCTGGTCCCACTGGGCCGGCGAAATATCGGCGCCGGTCGGGTTGTGGCAGCAGGCGTGCAGCAGCACGATCGAACCCTTGGGCATGGCTTTCACGTCGGCCAGCATGCCCTCGAAATTGACGCCGCGGGTGGCCGCGTCGTAGTAGCTGTAGGTGTTGACGGTGAAGCCGGCGCTCTCGAACAGGGCGCGGTGGTTTTCCCAGCTCGGATCGCTGATATACACTTGCGCGCCCGGCGCGAAGCGCTGCAGGAAGTCGGCGCCGATCTTCAGGGCGCCGGTGCCGCCGATGGCCTGCACGGTCACGGCGCGCTTGTCGGCGATGATGTTGCTGTCGGCGCCGAACACCAGCTCCTGCACCGCCTTGTCGTAGGCAGCCAGGCCTTCGATCGGCAGGTAGGTGCGCGGGGCGAGCTGCGCCATCAGCACTTCTTCGGCTTGCCGCACGCACTCGAGCAGCGGCACTTTGCCGTTGTCGTCATAATAGACACCCACGCCCAGATTGACTTTTTCGGGGTTGGTATCGGCGTTGAAGGCCTCGGTGATGCCCAGGATGGGGTCGCGCGGAGCCATGTCGATGGCACTGAAAATGCTGGCGTTAGCTGGTGAAGTCATCGTGGTAAACTTGGTGGTTTGCTGAAGTTGTATAGACAGCGACCCAATCGAATCGTGCGGGGCCGCAAGCGGACTCCCATTTTAACAAAGGTCTGATCGTATGGCTGAATTATCCGTTGCCGATGAACCGGCGCCGAACGTCATCACCTTCCCCGGCTCGCCCTTCAAGCTGCACCAGCCTTTCGCGCCGGCCGGCGACCAGCCGACCGCGATCGCCGGCCTGATCGAAGGCCTCGACGACGGCCTGTCCTTCCAGACCCTGCTGGGCGTGACCGGCTCGGGCAAGACCTACACCATGGCCAATGTGATCGCGCGCGCCGGCCGTCCGGCCATCGTGTTCGCGCCCAACAAGACCCTGGCGGCCCAGCTGTATTCGGAATTCCGCGAATTTTTCCCGCAGAACGCGGTCGAATACTTCGTCAGCTACTACGATTACTACCAGCCCGAAGCCTACGTGCCGCAGCGCGACCTGTTCATCGAGAAGGATTCCTCGATCAACGAGCACATCGAGCAGATGCGCCTGTCGTGCACCAAGTCGCTGATGGAACGGCGCGACGTCGTCATCGTCGCCACCGTCTCGGCCATCTACGGTATCGGCAATCCCAACGAATACCACCAGATGATCCTGACCCTGCGCGCCAAGGACAAGGTGGCCCAGCGCGACGTCATCGCGCGCCTGATCCAGATGCAATACACCCGCAATGAAGTCGACTTCGGGCGCGGCACCTTCCGCGTGCGCGGCGACACTATCGACATCTTCCCCGCCGAGCACGCCGAACTGGCCATCCGGGTCGAAATGTTCGACGATGAAATCGAATCGCTGCAGCTGTTCGATCCGCTCACCGGCCGCGTGCGCCAGAAAATTCCGCGCTTCACGGTCTACCCGGGTTCGCACTACGTCACCCCGCGCAGCACCGTGCTGCGGGCGATCGAAACCATCAAGGCGGAACTGCGCGAACGGCTCGACTTCTTCCGCAAGGAAAACAAGCTGATCGAAGAACAGCGCCTCGAGCAGCGCACCCGCTTCGACCTGGAAATGATGGCCGAGATCGGCTTCACCAAGGGCATCGAGAACTACTCGCGCCACCTGTCGGGCGCCATGCCGGGCGAGCCGCCGCCGACCCTGGTCGATTACCTGCCCAAGGACGCCATCATGTTCCTGGACGAATCGCACGTGCTGGTCGGCCAGCTCTCGGCCATGTACAACGGCGACCGCTCGCGCAAGACCAATCTGGTCGACTATGGCTTCCGCCTGCCCTCGGCGCTGGACAACCGCCCGCTCAAGTTCGAGGAATTCGAACGCAAGATGCTGCAGACGATTTTTGTATCGGCCACCCCGGCCGACTATGAAACCACCCATGCCGACAATGTCGTCGAACAGGTGGTGCGCCCCACCGGCCTGGTCGACCCGCTGGTGATCGTGCGCCCTGCCCGCACCCAGGTCGACGACCTGATGTCCGAGATCCAGGACCGGGTCAAGAAGGATGAGCGGGTGCTGGTGACCACGCTGACCAAGCGCATGGCCGAGCAGCTCACCGAATACCTGGGCGACCACGGCATCAAGGTACGCTACCTGCACAGCGACATCGAAACCGTGGAACGGGTCGAGATCCTGCGCGACCTGCGCCTGGGCACCTTCGACGTGCTGGTCGGCATCAACCTGCTGCGCGAAGGCCTGGACTTGCCGGAAGT
>CAMLHI010000498.1 GCA_946479705.1 uncultured Oxalobacteraceae bacterium | reverse complement strand
CATTTCAATCATGCAGCATTCATCGTCGCGAGCGCCGCCCTGCTCTCGGCTTGCAACTCGCCCGTCAAGCTCAACGAAGCACCGGTGGTTGAGAAGCCGGCCGTCGTCGCGCCGGCCGCACCAGTGGCCGACCCCCTTGACGTGCGCCCCGTCGAATCCGGCGCGGTCGATCCGCTCAACGACCCGAAAGGCGTACTGGCCAAGCGCAGCGTGTATTTCGACTACGACAGCTACGTGGTGCGCGACGACGGCAAGCCAGTGGTGGAAAGCCACGCCGCTTACCTGAACAAGAACAAGGGCCGCAAGATCCTGATTCAAGGTAACACCGACGAACGCGGCGGCACCGAGTACAACCTGGCGCTGGGCCAGAAGCGCGCCGAAGCCGTGCGCAAGGCCATGTCGGCCCTGGGCGTGGGCGAAGGCCAGATGGAAGCTGTGTCGCTGGGCGAAGAAAAGCCGAAGGCACTGGGCACCGGCGAAGCCGCCTGGGCCGAGAACCGCCGCGCGGACATCGTTTATTAATTGAACGTCGCGTCAGCCTGCACGGTGGGGTGGCGGCGGTGTGAACCGCCCCACCCCGCAATGCGTTATACCTGCTGATGCCGACGCCAGATGGCGCCCCGCCGCACGCGTCGAACCGAGTATGAAAGGCCAAGATCATGACTGCATTTTCCACCTCCCGCCTTGCCGCCGCTGCCTGCCTGGCGCTGGCGACCTGGCTGCCGCTGCAAGCCCGCGCCGGCCTGCTCGACGACGACGAAGCCCGCAAGGCTATCCTGGACCTGCGCGCCAAGGTCGAGAACCTCTCGCGCGACGTGAACGCGCGCATCGAGACCAAGGCCGACAAGACGGCCACGCTGGACATGGTCAACCAGAACGAACAGATGCTTCAAGAAATTGCCAAGCTGCGCGGCCAGCTTGAAGTGCTGGGCAACGAGATCGACACGGCGCAAAAGCGCCAGAAGGATTTCTACACCGACCTCGACGCCCGCCTGCGCAAGCTAGAACCGCAGCAAGTGACCATCGACGGCCGCGAGACCGCGGTCGATCCGAACGAGCAAAAGAGCTACGACGCGGCCATGACGCTGTTCAAGTCGGGCGACTACAAGAATGCCGCCACCGCGCTGACCGAGTTCGTGCGGCGCTATCCGCAATCGGGCTATGCGGCCTTCGCCCAGTACTCGCTCGGCAACGCCTATTACATCCTGGGCGACTACAAGAACGCCATCGCGGCCCAGCAGGTGGTGGCCACCACCTACAAGGACAGCACCAAGGCGCCGGATGCCATGCTGACCATCGCCAGCAGCTATGCCGGGCTGAAGGACAAGAAAGCCACCAAGAAGGCGCTGCAAGACTTGCTCAAGCAATTCCCCGAGTCCAGCGCGGCCCAGGCCGCCAAGGACAGGCTGGCGGCATTGAAGTAAGAAAGTTCAGGTGTTGAGGCAAACAGGGGTTTGACAGGAACGTGACCACCCCCTATAATCTTGCTTCTTTCGGGGGTCGTTAGCTCAGCTGGTAGAGCAGCGGACTTTTAATCCGTTGGTCGCAGGTTCGAATCCCGCACGGCCTACCACCGAATTCAGCAGTACAAATCAGGCTTACCCGCTTCGGCGCGTAAGCCTTTTTTGCAAGTTTTTATTTGTGAGATATTGCCCCGGTGGGAATAGTTTTGTTCAGCATTCATTGAATCGAACATCGATTCTGGCAGCGTGGGGATCAGTTCCGTTTAAGCCGTGACACAAAGGGGGAGCCAGAAACGCTTTCACCGATTACATCGTCAGCTTCTACAACTGTGAATGCTTGAATTCGGCATTGGCCAATATGCCGCCGACGTCCACAAACGGAAAATGGAAACGCATGGACGGCCCACTGTATATCCCCTAGCCTCGTGGCATTGCTAGTCACATCATTTCCAGGTTAAACGTACATCATGAACCGGTTTGTTACATCGGCTTTTCTCGTCGCCGCCGTTTTTAGCCTGTTTCGCTCAAGTCCGCATGCCGAGGAAATCTATAAATGGACTGACGCGAACGGCAAGGTGCATTACGGCGACCGCTCTGCGGCGCCCGATAGCAGCAAGAAAATGAACATCACAGTGGAGCCGTCGAGTCCACCTCCAGCTATTCCAGCATCAGCCGCTACTTTACGCAGCCCGCCGTTGCTGCCGCATCGCGATTCGCCCAAAAAATCCGTGCCTGTGGATCCATCCCGTGTAGGACCGGCGTGCAAAGGCCTGATCGACAAGATCGCAGCGGTCCCGGCTGGCAAGAACTGGGAATTACTCTACCGGCAGTTCGACAGCGCCTGCCCTGGCATCGCTTACGAATGCGCGGAATATCGGTCCAGCCCGCAGAACAATCAATGCATTTGGATTGAACGCTCCGGAAGTCGTGTCCTGAATAGGAATGTCTACCCATAGCTTAATCCCTTGACCGCAGGTTCGAATCCCGTACGGCCTACCGCGAATCTTGCTTGTACAAAAAAAGGATACCCGCTTCGGCGCGTAAGCCTTTCTGCTGTTCGTGTTGACGAAATATTCGCCGCGCCGGAATATTTTTTCGCGGTCTTCATTGCATGCTTGTTCCTGCAGCCGACGTGCTCGCCTGCCTGCGCGCATGGCATCGCCCCTCCGGTCGTGCGCTTGCTATCCGTCGCTGCGCAGCGCCGCGATCGGGTCGAGCGCCGCCGCCTGGCGCGCGGGGTAGACGCCAAAAGCCAGCCCGACCGCCACGCACAGCAGCACCGCCACCAGCAAACTCAGCGGGGACCACGCCACCGACCAGCCGGCCAGCGCGGCAATACTGTAGGCCGCCACGGCCCCCAATACCATGCCCAGCACTGCGCCGCTGACCGCGATCACCAGCGCTTCGGCCAGGAATTGTTCCACCACGTCCCGGCGGCGCGCGCCCAGCGCCCGTTTCAGGCCCACTTCCCGGC
>CAMLHI010000497.1 GCA_946479705.1 uncultured Oxalobacteraceae bacterium | reverse complement strand
GAAGAACAGTTCGAGCTGTACTACCAGCCCAAGGTGTCCCTGGCCACGGGACGGACCGACAGCGTGGAAGCGCTGGTGCGCTGGAACCATCCGCAGCGCGGTCTCGTGCTGCCGACCGATTTCATCGCGTACGCTGAAGAATCCGGCCTGATTGTCCAGCTCGGGCAATGGGTGCTGTGCGCCGCGGCCAAGCAGTCGGGCGCCTGGACACGGCAAGGACTCAATATCCGGATTGCGGTCAATATGTCCGCGCGCCAGCTGCGTGTTCCCACCATTGTCCAGGACTTCGCCGCCGCGGTAGCCAGCATTGGCGTGCTGCCTTCCATGCTGGACCTGGAACTCACGGAGAGTTGCCTCATCGAGGACGAAAAGCAGGCCAACCGCCTGATCCACCTGTTCCGCGAACGTGGCGCACAAGTGCACATGGACGATTTCGGCACGGGATATTCATCCCTGTCCCAGCTGTCGAGGCTGCCACTGGATGTGCTCAAGCTCGACGGCAGTTTCATCCACTCCATCCATACCGACGCCAAGGCGCGGGCCCTGGTGCGCTCGATGGTCGCGGTCGGACATGAACTGAACTTGAAAGTCGTCGCCGAGTGCATCGAAACCCAGGCCCAGGCGGATTTCCTGCGCCAGATCGGGGTGGACTACGCCCAAGGCAATCTGTTTGGGAAACCCATGCAGATTGCCGACTTCCAGGCGTGGATGCTGACCGCGAAACACGAGGTAGCGTGCGTGATGGCGTAGAGCCGCCACCATGCACGGTGTATCGTCCTCACACGGCGGCCAGTGCCTTGCGGCGTCCTGGAACCTCGTCCGCGTTGCTGCGCACTGAAGCGCTTGCGGGCTTGGCGGCAGGCCAGGCGGCGACGATCCTTGGCGCGATCGAGTTCCTCGGCGGCGGTACGCAGGCCTCTGGGGCGGGACGCGCCTGCGCAGTATCTTCCTTCATGCCGCGTTTGTTCTGCAGCATCACAAGGCGCTCCATGTAAGCGAGGTCTTTCTCTTCCAATTGGAAGGCGGAGTCGGCCCAGTCCTCGGTAATATCGAGCAGCTCGGATTTGGTAATCGGCAGCACCCGGCGCCGCGCGCGCAGCATGGCATGGATGCCATTGAGCTTGTGACGGATGCCATCGATGAAAGTGCGCGCGGCAAGGTAGGCTTCGCCCGGCTCGAACACGAGGTCGACCAGGCCCTTCTCGTGATGCCATTCCGCGCTGTAGGATGCACCCGTGCTGATCAGTTGTTCGGCCAGGCGCATGTGCGCCTTGCGCGCCACCAGCGAATAGGCACCCATGCCCGGATACATATTGAAGGCGATCTCCGGGAAGCCCAGCTTGACGCCTTTCTGGGCCAACACATATTCATGGGCGAGCGCTGCCTCGAAGCCGCCGCCGAGCGCCGTGCCTTCGACCAGGGCGATGGAAATGGCGTCCACGCCGAATCCCGTCATCGCCTGGTAGACCGCATCGATACAGCTGCGCGCATACGCCATCAGCGCGCCGCGGTCGCCTGCGCGGATATGCTCCGCGAAAAACGCCAGGTCGCCGCCCACGTTATACAGTCCCGGGACGGTGGAGCCGGTGACCCAGAAGTCAATCGGCAAGCCGGATTTTTTCGCCGCGCGGACGAGGTTTGAAATGTCCGCCAACAGTTCCGGATTAAAACAAGGGCGCGGATGCGCGTGCAACATCATCCACATCACATTGCGCTCTGCCTCGTACCAGGCAGACATCTGGGAAAGCGGGCCAGCTTCGATGAAACGCCGCGTTTTAGGGTGGTTTTGTAGTGGCATGGGACAACCTATGAATGATGGGGCCGTACCATGCAGGCCGGCCTGGAAAACGATGTGCGGATGGGAGCGAAACGGCTGACAGGATGGTCTGGGCTTGACTACGCTTGAGGTCGCGTGGCCCTTGATTCACCGAGGACATTAACGGCGAACAGTATATCCAGATGGAATTTGGCGTGACGCACGATTCGCAGCTGTGTACTGCGACTGCCTCGTGCGCCCGCTTGCTGGTTTGGCGCATGGGCGCGCCGCGCGTCGGACCGTTGCGTTCCGACGCGTCGATGCGCCGCACAGGGTGGTTCTGTGGACGGTCAATGGTGGCGGAGACGTGCGCTTCTAGACTCGATAGACGACCTCGGCCGCAGCTCTGCGTTCGGGCGTTCCGATCCAGCATCGGACCACTGACATCTCTTGGGAGCACCATCATGAATCGCACAATTTCCGCGCTGATCCTCGGCGCCGCATTGGCATGCGCGAGCGCCGCCGCATTGGCCGCATCCACGGCCACCAGCACGCAGACCGGCAACGGCAATGCAGGCTTCATCCAGCAGATCGACACTGGCGGCAACCAGAGCGCCACGCTCACGCAGACCGGCAACGGCAACCGTGCGGGCAATCCGTTCAGCCAGACGGGCGGCATACAGCAGAGCGACAACCAAGGCGACATCAGTGCTGCTATCAGCCAGACCGGCAACTACAACGATGCAACGATTACCCAGACAGGTTCAGGCCGGGTCGTTGCCAGCATCGGCCAGGAGGGCAGCCGCAACCGTGCCAGCATTGTCCAGCGCCAGACCTTCTCCAGCGATGCTTCCCTTGTGCAGGCCGGCAGCGACAACATCGGCACGATCTTGCAGGACAACGTGGGCGACTTCAGCGCCCTGATCGACCAGCGCGGCGCGCGTAATCAAGCCAGCATCTACCAGTTCAATACCGGACTTGGCGAGGGGCGAGTGCGGCAAAGCGGCGAGGCCAACCTGGCGCAGGTCCGCCAGCTCTTCGGCGGCTTCACCTTCGTCGATCTCACGCAGACTGGCACGGCCAATATGGCGCGGATCGACCAGGATGACACGGCGGTGACCCACCTGACGGTGGCCCAGACGGGGACGGGCAACCAGGTAGTGACGAGCCAGACCGGATCGGGCAACGACG
>CAMLHI010000496.1 GCA_946479705.1 uncultured Oxalobacteraceae bacterium | reverse complement strand
CGAAGGGGTTCAGGTCGCCGGTCAGGGGACGCGTCATGCCGCGACCGTAGCCGAAGCGCACCAAGAAATCCTTGGTCAGATCATAGGTCGCATTCAAGGAAGGCAGCGCGTTGGTGTACGACGTCGTCCTGGTGTTCTCGACCAGGGCCTTGTTAGGGTCGAAGGCCCGCGCCGTGGCGGTAAACTGGGTGCGCACCACCCGCACCCCGACCGAGCCCTTGAGGCGATCGTCCAGGGCCGAGAATTCGGTCGAGACATAGCCGGCCAAGGTCTTCTCTGTGAAGTTGCTGCGGGCGTCCGGCGCTTCCACATAGGCGTCCTCGCGTGGCTTGCCGGCCAGCGGGAACTGGTCGTTGATCTGGTTGCCCAGCAAGGCGTCTGGATTGTATTGCAGGAAACCGCCGGCATAGCCGGCCGTGCCGTTCATGTAGTTGGTCGGCGCCAACTCGGTCATGCCTGCCTTGGTGGCAACGCTGATCGCGTTCGACTGGTCGGCGGTCAGCTTCTTGCCATCGGCGGTCAGGAAAACACTGCCAAACCCTAACCAGTTGAACAGGCTTTTCTGTTTCGCGTAGCGGGTACCGAATTTCACCCGGCTGAACCAACCGCTATCGAGGGCATAGGAGCCATCGATTGCCGTGGCGAGGCCGCTGTCGTTCCAGGTTTGCAGCGTTTGAGCCGTGTACTGGTTAAAGACGAAGTTTTTCGGATCGGTCAGGCTCGGACCGCTGAACGAGAGCTTGTGCGGGTCCACGGAGGCATCGCGCGTCACATCCCACGACAAGCCGTTCACCGTGGCCATCTCGACCCTGCGGTTGTCCTGCCGTCTGTCGGCCTTGAGGTAAGACATGTCGCCCTTGAGCGCGAGCGCCGGGGTCGGGCTCCATTCCACGCCGGCGGCAGTGGTCCAGGTGGTAAACGGCTGGTGCTCATCACCGCCCCATGGACGCACTGTCGTGTTCATGAAGGTGCCACCCACCGCGCGCTGGGTCGTCAGCACGTCGTTGCTGCCGCCGTTGTAGTTGCGGTTGGCCAGGTCTTCGGTGATCGTAAACGGCTTGAGCTTCAGATCGCGCACGTTGGAGCCCTGGTCGGTAAACAAGAAGCGGTAATTCTGGTTGTACAGGTAGTAGGTGTAGTTACCTTCCACGTAGAAGCGCAGGGTGTTGTCAACGCGGTAGTCGGCGGCAAGGTTCAAGCCTTTACGCTCGCGCTTGATGGTTTCAATCTGCACGGCCGGGCCGATGGTCGCGGCCGAGATGATGTTGTTGATCTGGTCGGCGGTCATGCCTGTGGTGATCGGCATATTGGCCCCGACAGTGGCCGTCTGGGCGAACGTCGGCACGGGGTCCAGGTAGGTGACGTCGCTGCGGCCGACATACGCTGCCATCGGCGCGTTGACGTTGTTGGCGGTGTTGGCGGCGGCCTTAGTGGCATATTCGGCGCTGTCGCCGCGAATCATGCGGCGATAATCCGGACCGCGGCCGACCCCGGTGTTGTCCGCACGGTTCACGCTCTGCTGGTAGGCGAACGCGGCCATGACACCGATACGCGAGCCGCCGCCCAGGTCGAAGCGGTTGGCGACCAGGCCGAACAGCTCGGGCCGGGTTTTCTTCTCCAGGTCGTTGTACGTCATGTTACCGCTCAGCGTGGCGGTGAAGGTCTTGAAATCGCTCGGATTGCGGGTGCGTACATTGATCAGGCCGCCGATACCGCCTTCGATGTGCTCGGCGGACGGGTTTTTGAAGACATCGATGCCGGCAACCATGGCGGGAATGGCGTCCTCGAGGTTGAATTCGCGGCTGCCGGCGGTGAAGAATGCACGGCCATTCACGTGCGAAGCGGTCTGGTTCGACAGGCCGCGGATGGTCATGCCGGAACCGGCGCCGGCCGGGGACGCGCCTTCGCCGCCATAGCGGAAGCCCTGGACGCCGGGAATGCGGGTCAGCGTGTCGACCACGTTCGGATCGGGCAGCTTGCCGATGTCTTCGGCGGTGATCGAGTCGACCACTTCCATGGCGTCGCGTTTGATGGCCACGGAGGAACGGGCACTGGCTTTCAGACCGGTGACGACCACGACCGCGGGCTCGTCCGCTGCCATCGCGTTGGGCGCGAAAGCCTGGGCGACCGCCATCGCGATGCCGCTCACCTTCAGGGATATCATCAGCTTCTTGTTCATTACTTGTGTCTCCTTCTTATCGGACTTAGATGGGCTGCATGTGTGCGGGCCCCGGTTTTTATCTTTTGCGCCAGAGGCGTGTTAACGTTAACGGGATCGGTCCTTAACTGCACCGGCGGCCTTGTCCCGGCCGCTTGCCCCTGATCGCGCCGGACCCAACTTGCCGCCGCCACAGTGCGCATGTCCCGCTCAACCCTGCCGCCGCGCCGCCGCAACAGGCGGCGAAAGGACACAGGTAACGTTAACAATCCCAGTTCAAAAAATGTCTGACAGTAGTCAGGTTATCGATATCATAGGTCGTTGGACGCAGCCTGTCTAACGAAAGTTTCTCGTTCCGTAGCTAATTTGCCACAGGATAAATTTTCCGCGTTCGCATGCCTCGCGCCGTTCCGGCCAGCGATCTGCGCGTTCCGCGCCCTCCCGCGATGGTATCGATAACTGAACCGCCCGCCCCAGATCGGCGCTCATCCATTTGCTAGCCCCCCACCGCAAAAACGCTATGGTGACGGGCTGGAGCTTCGGCCATTCGGTGGGGCTTGCCGGCTTCAGGCCGGCAAGCCAGACTGCGCCGCCACCGCATCGCCAACTTCTTGCCAATATAGAAACATATTGAGGGCATCGCCGCCCTGTCTGCAATAGCGGGATGCGCAGATCGTTAACGATACCAATTTCGCGTAAGATTTACACAGAGAAAAAACTCCCTCACGAACTGCCGAGCTGAGCGTGCCGGCGCCACGAAAGTGGCAAAAAGACGATGTCCATTCGATCAC
>CAMLHI010000495.1 GCA_946479705.1 uncultured Oxalobacteraceae bacterium | reverse complement strand
ACGCCCAGCTCGAAGGGCATCACGGCCAGCAGGCCGCTATCGATGTAGGGCTGCATGAGTTCGCGCGGCATGGCGACCACCATATCGCTTCCGGACAACAAATTGGCGATCACGGGCAAGGCCATGGTCTCGACCGTCTCCACCGGCGGTTCCAGTCCTTGCGACAGGAACAGGGCCGTGAGGCGGTCGCGCAGGATGCTGCCGGCCGGCGGCAAAATCCAGCTGTGACGCGCCAGTTCCGCGAGCTGGAGGCCGGACTGCTGCAGCAAGGGATGGCCGGTCCGCACGATCAGGCTGTGCGGCTCGTCCGTCACCGGTTCGAAGTGCAATTCATTGGCGGCCTCGGTGTCGAGAATGCGTCCGACGACGATGTCGAGCTCGCCGCCGCGCAAGCGTTCGATCAAGAGCTTGCTGGTGTCGACCGTGATCGATACGTGCACGCGCGCATGGCGCCGTTTTAACAGGTTGACCGCTTCCGGCACCAGGGTGGTGGCGGGAGTGAGCACGCTGCCCACATCGACCCGGCCGCGCGCGCCGGCCAGCAGTTCCATCACTTCCTGGTGGGCCGCATCCATCTCGGCCAGGGCCGCGCCGGCCCGCCGGATCAGCACCGCCCCGTACCAGGTCGGCGAGACGCCGCGCGGCAAGCGTTCGAACAGCTGCACTCCGAGCACGTGCTCGAGCTCGCCCAAGAGCTTGGAGGCGGCCGGCTGGGTCAGATTGGCGGCCTGGGCCGCATGCATGATCGAGCCATGGCGGCCCAGCTCCACCAGCAGGACCAGGTGGCGGGTCTTGAGATGGGAGCGGACGAAGCGGTCGGAGCGTGGATCGGTCATGCGGGCCGCATAATTGAATGGAAGAAAGAAACGATCATAATTTGCAAAGGAAGCAGCGGTCAATTTACGAATTCATAACGTCGTCGGCGCACAACGGATAGCGCTAACGGGCGCGCCGCAGCCACCCCGCCCAAGCGGGCGCGGGCATTGCAATCGATGGTTATCGATGCCGCGCGCGCCGCATTACCATTCGGCGACGGTGCCGTCGGCCAGGCGCCAGAGCGGATTTTTCCAGTCCGGCGCAGTCCTGCTCATGAAGGCTACTTTTTCTTCGTCGATCTCGACGCCCAGGCCCGGCTTGGGCAGCGGACGAATGTAGCCCTGGTCGAGCTTGAAGTCTTCCTTGTTGATGACATAGTCGAGCAGTTCGGCACCCTGGTTGTAATGGATGCCCATGCTCTGTTCCTGGATCACGGCGTTGTAGGACACGAAGTCCACCGCCAGGCAGGAAGCCAGCGCCACCGCGCCGAGCGGGCAATGCGGCGCCAGCGCCACGTCATGGGCTTCGGCCATGGCGGCGATCTTGAGGCATTCGGTGATGCCGCCGGCGTGCGACAGGTCGGGCTGGACGATGGCCAGGCCGCCCTGGGCGAACACATGCTTGAACTCGAAGCGCGAGAACATGCGCTCGCCCGCCGCCAGCGGGATCGAGGTGTGCCCGGCCAGGCGTGGGTAATGCTCGTACTGTTCGGCCAGAACCGGCTCCTCGACGAACAGGGGACGGAACGGTTCGAGTTCCTTGAGCAACACCTTGGCCATGGGCGCGGCCACGCGGCCATGGAAATCGATGCCGAACTCGATGTCATTGCCGAAGTGCGCGCGGATCCCGGCGACGCGCGCGACCGCCGCGTCGATCTTGCGGGCACTGTCGAGCATGCCCAGTTCTTCGGTGCCGTTCATCTTGAAGGTGTCGAAGCCGGCCGTGCGCAGCGCGGCGATGCCGGCTATGAGGTCGCTGGGACGGTCGCCGCCGACCCAGCTGTAGGTTTTCATCCTGTCGCGCACCAGGCCGCCCAGCAGCTGCCAGACCGGCTGACCCATGGCCTTGCCCTTGATGTCCCACAGGGCCTGGTCGATGCCGGCGATGGCGCTCATCAGGATCGGCCCGCCGCGGTAGAAGCCGGCCCGGTACATCACCTGCCACAGGTCGTTGATGCGGGCCGGGTCCTGCCCGACCAGATAGTCGGCCAGCTCGTGCACCGCCGCTTCCACGGTGCGCGCGCGCCCTTCGATCACCGGCTCGCCCCAGCCGGTCACGCCTTCGTCTGTCTCGATCTTGAGCAGCATCCAGCGCGGCGGTACGCGGTAGGTCGTCAGTTTGGTGATCTTCATTGTCTGGGAAAGCGCGCTTGCGTCTGGGTTGTTTGGAGTGGAATGAGTCTAGAACGTTCAACCGGATTGGAAATATGAAAGATTAGGAAAAAGGCATACCGATATCGGATAGCCGCGTGTTCACCTTGGCCATCGATTGCTTCCAGCCATTAAAAAAAAAAGCCGCCGCCCCATGTATGCGGGGCAGCGGCCTTGTTGCTTGATTACTCCTGTCGATTAGTGCTGGTAGGCCCCGATGTCGTAACCGGTCGTCGAATTACGCGGACGGTCGAGGAAGTCGGTGCTCGGCGCATAGGTCGAGGTTCCGCGCCCGATCGCCGGCGAGCTGGTCGAGATGCGCAGGTTCGGCGTGCCGGTGCGGGTGTACGAAATGAACAGCGGATTGGTGGCCACCGTGTTGTAGTGGGTCAGCCCATTCTTCAAGCTCCAGTTGTAGGTGGAGTTCTGGTACACCAGGTTGTTGCGGTAGGAATTGTGGGTACCCGTCGTGCCCTGCTCCGAGACGCCCATGCGGTTGTCGAACACGATGTTGTTGTACACCATCACGTAGTCGGCCGGTCCCGAATAGTGGTAATGGTCGTTGGCGCCCACGATAATGCCGGTGTTCGATGCCGCCACCGTATTGTTGGCGATAGTCACGTTGTGGGCGTCGTGCCACAGGTGAATGGCCCCCTCTGCCACGCGGTACACCACGTTGTTGGTGATCGAACCGGTGGTGCTCATGTAGATACCCTGCACATAGCGGCAGCCAGCCGGTCCGATGTCATGGACCAGGTTGGACGT
>CAMLHI010000494.1 GCA_946479705.1 uncultured Oxalobacteraceae bacterium | reverse complement strand
GGGCGCGACAACAGCGTCAATTTCGACATGCAAACCTTTGCCAGCCTGCAGCATGGCGACCAGGTCGTCATCGCGCGCTCGCCCCACCACATCACCTTCCTGCATCCGGAAGGCTGGAGCTATTACGATACCCTGCGCGAAAAGCTGCACTGGAACGAATACCCGTCGGGCGAAGGCAAGCTGCGCTAAGCCCGCCACCACACTGAAGACCCCCTGAATGCTGCGTACCCTTACCATCCGCGATTTCGTGATCGTCGATACGATCGAGCTGGAATTTTCCAGCGGCTTTTCCGTCTTCACCGGCGAGACCGGCGCGGGCAAGTCGATCCTGATCGATGCGCTCCAGCTGGCGCTGGGCGGGCGCGGCGACGCCAGCGTGGTGCGCGAAGGCGCCGCCAAGGCCGACATCACGGCCGATTTCGCCGTGGGCGCCGCGGCCCAGGCCTGGCTGGAACAGAATGAATTTGCCGCCGACGAAGGCGGAGCGCTGCTGCGCCGCGTGATCGACAATGCCGGCCGCTCGAAAGCCTTCATCAACGGCATCGCCGCCACCGCCACCCAGCTGCGCGACCTGGGCGAGCTGCTGGTCGACATCCACGGCCAGCACGCGCACCAGTCCCTGCTCAAGCTCGACGCCCAGCGCGCCCTGCTCGACAACCAGTCCGACTCGACCGCCGCGGTCCAGGCCGTGGCCGCCAGCTACAAGGCCTGGCGGGCCTTGGCGCGCCAGCGCGAACAGTTCGAAGCCGACGCCAAGAACGTGCTGCTCGAGCGCGAGCGCCTCGAATGGCAGGTGGCCGAGCTGGAAAAGCTGGCCGTCAAGCCGGGCGAATGGGCCGACATCGGCAACGAGCACAGCCGCCTGTCGCATGCCGCCAGCCTGCTCGAAGGCGCGCAGGATGCGCTGGCCGCCATATCCGAGTCGGACCATCCGATCCTGTCGCAGCTGTCCGCGCTGAACCAGAAGCTGGGCAAGCTGGCCGACGTGGACGCCGGCCTGCGGCCTGTGCTCGACTGCATGGAACCGGCCCGCATCCAGCTGCAGGAAGCGGTGTACGCGCTCAATGATTACCTGGACAAGGTCGAACTCGACCCGGCCCGCCTGCGCGAGGTCGAGGCGCGCCTGGACGCCATCCACAGCACGGCGCGCAAGTTCCGCGTCGCGCCCGAGGAATTGCCCGACGAGCACGCCAGCCTGTCGGAGCGGCTCAAGCAGCTGGCCGACGCCAGCGACCTGGACGGCTTGCGCAAGCAGGAAGACAAGCTCAAGGCGGCCTACCTGGACGCAGCCGGGCGCCTGTCCGCGCTGCGCGCGCGTGCCGCCACGCTGCTGGGCGCGCAGGTCAGCGCCGCCATGCAGGAGTTGAACATGACCGGCGGCAGTTTCGTGGTCGGACTGAATGCCGGCGAACCGGCCAGCCATGGCCTGGAGCAGGTGGAATTCCTGGTGGCCGGGCATGCCGGCGTGGCCCCGCGTCCGCTGGCCAAGGTGGCTTCGGGCGGCGAGCTGGCCCGCATCGCCCTGGCCATTTCCGTGATCACCTCGAACGCCACCACCACCCCGACCTTGATCTTCGACGAGGTCGACAGCGGCATCGGCGGCGGCGTGGCCGAGGTAGTGGGGCGCCTGCTCAAGCGTCTCGGGCAGGACCGCCAGGTACTGTGCGTGACCCACCTGCCGCAGGTGGCCAGCCAGGCCAACCAGCACTTCCAGGTCGCCAAGGGCACCACACCGGCGGGCAAGACCGTTTCGCGCATCGATGTACTCGACAGCAAGGCCCGCGTGGAAGAAGTGGCACGCATGCTGGGCGGACTGGAAATCACCGCCACCACCCGCAAGCACGCGCGCGAGCTGCTCGCTTCCTGAGCCTTAGCCTCCCATAACAATAACTACAATGCCCTTCCAAAAAGAACCGAAACATCCCCACGGCACCGTGCCGCAGAGCGCCATCGTGTTGGTCAACCTCGGCACGCCGGAGGCCCCCACGCGCGCGGCGGTGCGCCGCTACCTGAAGGAATTCCTGTCCGACCCGCGCGTGGTGGAAATCCCGCGCGCCATCTGGTGGCTGATCCTGCACCTCATCATCCTGCCCTTCCGTTCCGGCAAATCGGCGGCAAAATACGCCAGCATCTGGACGCCCGACGGCTCGCCCCTCAAGGTCCACACCCAGAAGCAAGCCATGCTGCTGCGCGGCGCCCTCGGCGAGCGCGGGCATGGCAACCTCAAGGTGGTCATGGCCATGCGCTACGGCTCGCCCTCGCTGCCGGAGGTGCTGGCCAAGCTGAAGGAAGCGCACTGCGAGCGCATCGCCATCCTGCCCGCCTATCCGCAATATTCCGGCACCACCACCGGCTCGATCGACGACGCCGTGTTCGAGCATTACCGCACGGTGCGCAACGTGCCCGAGCTGCGCCTGATCCGCAACTACCACGACCATGACGGCTACATCGACGCCCTGCGCGACAGCGTGCTGGCGCACTGGGAAGCCAATGGCCGAGGGCAAAAGCTGGTGATGAGCTTTCACGGCGTGCCCAAGCGCACCCTGCTGCTGGGCGACCCCTACCACTGCGAGTGCCACAAGACCGCGCGTCTGCTGGCCGACAAGCTGCGTCTCAAGCCCGACGACTACGTGGTGACCTTCCAGTCGCGCTTCGGCAAGGCCGAGTGGCTGCAACCCTACACCGCACCGACGGTGCAACAGCTCGCCCGAGACGGCCTCAAGCGCGTGGACGTGATCTGTCCCGGCTTCACCAGCGACTGCCTGGAAACCCTGGAAGAGATCAACATGGAGGTGCGGCACGATTTCCTGTCCGCGGGCGGGCGCGAATTTCACTACATCGCCTGCCTGAACGAACAGCCATCCTGGATTGCGGGATTGGCCGAAATCGCCGAACAGCACCTGATCGGCTGGCCGACGATGATGACCTCGGCCCAGCGCGAGGCGCAAAAGAAGGATTACGA
>CAMLHI010000493.1 GCA_946479705.1 uncultured Oxalobacteraceae bacterium | reverse complement strand
CGCAATGAAGTGACCGGCGCGGCGCTGGCCGACACCATGAAGGAATACCGGCGCCTGGGCACGCAGGCGGTGCCCGCGGCGGAAATGACCATGAACAAGCGCTACATGGCGGGCAGCTACCTGGTCAGCAACCAGATGCAGCAGGCCGTGGCCGGGACGCTGGCGGCCAACTGGCTGGTGGGCCTGCCGGCCGAGTTCCTGGGCCAGTTCGTACCGAAGATCCAGAAGGTCACGCCCGGGCAGGTGCGGGCGATGGGCAAGAAATACTTCGCGCCGGAGCGCCAGACGATCGTGGTGGTAGGCGACAGCAAGGCGGTCGGGGCGCAACTGAAGCAATTCGGGGACTTCACCGTGCAGGACAAATAAGCCCTGCACCCTATGAAAAGAGCGCCGGACGCATCGCTGCACCGGCGGTTTTTTATCGCCCGTCGTCGGTCTCGATGCCACCCGGGATATGCAATCGGCATGGCGCCTTGGCGGTCCTGTCGCATAAATGTCAAAGCATGCGAGAAATATTTCATGATTCCACACCTTAGCTTTAAAATCAGTTTAATTGATCTGAATCAATCAAAACCCACTGGCCACGCCAGCCCCTTAGCAATTATCGGATTTCCGGCACAGACACATGACAGCCCAGCTTGAACCGTCCCGCTCCCGTCGTTTTCCACGCCGGCTCCCTCTCGCCGCCGCAGTCGCCACGGCGGCACTGGCCCTGACCGGCTGTGCTTCGCTGACCGTGGAAGACAGCACTTTGCAGCCGGCCGACATCCGCGCCACCGTGCAAGCGGACAAGGCGGCGTTGGCCACCGGCATCGAACCATTGACAGGCGTGCTGACGCTGGAAGAAGCCATCGCCCGCGCGATCAAGTACAACGCCGAGGTGCGCTACAAGGCCATGGAACAGGCCATCGCCGCGGGCACCTTTGAGGTCGGCAAGTACGACCAGCTGCCCAAACTGGTGGCGGCGGCAGGCTACCGCAGCCGCGACAATGACCTGATCACGCGCAGCACCGACGCCGTCACCGGTGCCCCCTCGCTGGCCCACCCTTTCATCTCGTCGAGCCGCAACTCGCTGGGCACCGAGCTGGGTTTCTCCTGGAGCCTGCTCGATTTCGGCCAGAGCTTCTATGCCGCGCGCCAGAATGCCGGGCGCGTGCTGATGAGCGCGGAACGGCGCCGCAAGGCCACCAGCATCCTGGTGCAGGATGTGCGCACCGCCTACTGGCGCGTGGTCGCGGCGCAAAAGCTGCTGCCGGCGCTGCGCGCGGCGATCGGGGAATCGGAAACCGCGCTGGCCAACGCGCGCCAGGCCGAACAGGACAATCTGCACTCCCCGCTCGAGCCGCTGCGCTATGAACGCCAGCTGCTCGAAAACCTGCGCCTGCTGGAAACCATCAACCAGGAACTGTCGAGCGCCGAAGTCGAACTGGCGGCCTTGACGGCACTGCCGTTCGGCCAGCGCATCACGGTCGCCGAGCCGGCTAGCACGGCCAACAGCGCCTGGCTGGCCATTCCCGCCGAACACCTCGAAGAATTGGCGCTGCTGCGCAATCCCGACCTGCGCGAAGGCATGTACAACGCCCGGATCGCGCAGCAGGAAACCCGCCGCACCCTGCTGAAATTATTCCCGGGTATTTCCTTCAATGCCGGCTACAAGCACAGCAACGATTCCTACCTGATCCACCAGAACTGGACCGAAGCCGGGGCGCAGATTTCGTTCAACCTGCTGGGCCTGCTATCAGCACCGGCGCAAATGCGCCTGGCCGACGCCGGCGTCGCGCTGGCCGAACAGCGCCGCATGGCGCTCCAGATGGCGGTGCTGACCCAGCTGCACCTGGCCCGCCTGCAGCTGGCCAACGCCACGCAGCAGTTCGGCCGCGCCGATGCCATTGCCCAGGTCGACGCCCGGATCGCCCAGCATGTCGTCAACCAGGAAGCGGCGCGCAAGCAATCGCAGGCCGAACGGGTGGCCCAGCAAACGGCCAGCCTGCTGTCCCAGCTGCGGCGCTACCAGGCGCTGTCGAACCTGCATACGGCCTCGTCGCGCCTGCAAGCCACCATCGGCCTGGACGCTCCGCTGGCCGACGGCGCGGCCACGCCGCTGCCGGAGCTGACGGCGACGGTGGCGCGCGCGCTCGCGCAGTGGAACGCGGGCATCTTGCCGAACGCCGCGCCCGCCCAGGCTGGAGAACGCTGATGGTCCGCCGCGCCAGCGCTGTTCTGGCGGGCGCCTGGCTGATGAACGCCGCACTGGCGGCGCCGCCGACTGCGCCACCCGCGCCGCCGGCCAGGATCGGCAGCACCCTCGAGACGCGTGAAATCCGCGCCCAGCTGATGCCGCGCCGCTATACCACCCTGGCGGCCGAGATCGGCGCCAAGGTCAGCCGCGTGCCGCTGGCCGAAGGCGCGCCATTCCGCCAGGGCCAGATCCTGGTCGAATTCGACTGCGTCCTGCAGCAAAGCCAGCTGGCCAAGGCCGAAGCGGCCGTCATGGCGACCGACACGGCGTGGCAGGCCAACAGCCGCCTGTTCGAACTGAAGTCGGTCGGCAAGGTGGAGCTCGACATGTCGAAGGCGGAACTGCTCAAGGCCAAGGCCGACCTGAGCGGCAACCGCGCGGTGGTCAACAAATGCCAGGTGACGGCCCCCTTCTCCGGCCGCATCGCCGACCAGAAAGTACGCGAACAGCAATATGTGCAGGCCGGCCAGGCCCTGCTGGAAATCATCGACGACAGCAGCCTGGAGCTGGAGTTCATCGTGCCCTCGCGCTGGATGGTCTGGGCGCGCCCCGGACTCGGCTTCAAGGTGGCGATCGATGAAACCGGCAAGACCTACCCGGCCAGGATCGTGCGCATCGGGGCGCGCGTCGATCCGATCAGCCAGTCGATCAAGATGGCCGCCGTGGTCGACGGACGCTTCCCCGACCTGGTGGCCGGCATGAGCGGCAAGGTCCTGATGACGCCGCCCGGC
>CAMLHI010000492.1 GCA_946479705.1 uncultured Oxalobacteraceae bacterium | reverse complement strand
GCTGCAGCGGCCACGCGCGCGGCGGCCAGCTTGTGCAGATAGTCGGGCACCTTGGCCGCGCTCAGCCGATTGACCGCCAGCAGCATGTCCGGCGCCACCGGCCCGAGCGCATAGCGCTGGTCCAGGTGACGCCCGATATGGATCAGCAGTTCGGCCGCCACCTCGGCGTCCGATTCGGCACGGTGGGCCGCGCTGCGAAAGCGGATGCCCAGCTGGCCCGACAATTGGCCCAGCTTGTAGCTCGGCATGCCGGGAAAGATGCGGCGCGACAGTTTCAGCGAACACAGCAGCCCGGCATGGCCGCAGCGCTGGCCCAGGCGCTCGGCCTCGGCCTTGAGGAATTTCTCGTCGAAACTGGCGTTATGCGCCGACAGGGTGTCGCCACCGATAAACGCCAGCAGTTCCGGCATCACCTGTTCCACCGGCGGGGCGGCATCGACCATGGCCTGGCTGATGCCGGTCAGCTGGGTAATAAAGGAAGGAATGCGCACATTGCAATTGACCAGCGACACATAGCGCTCGCTGACGCGCCCGGCCACGATGCGCAGCGCCGCCACCTCGGTGATGCGGTCGCCCATGGCTGGCGACAGGCCGGTGGTCTCGAAGTCGAGCATGACGACGGGTTTCTCGAACATCGGCAATTCCTAGCTGAACTTACGCACCGCATCGAGCGCCAGGCCGGCCCCGATGCTGCCGAACAGGTCGCCCTCGACCTTGCGGGCGGCCGGCAACAGCTTGCCGATATGCGCGCGCAGCAGGCGCACCCCGCTCGATCCGCCGGTGAAAAACACCGTGTCGACACGTTCGGCGGCCACGCCGGCATCGGCCAGCAGCTTGCGCACGGTGGTGCCGACCGTCTCGACCAGGTGGCCGACGGCCGCGTCGAAGGTGGCCAGCGGCACGCTCAGACGCTGCGGCGGCGCCAGCCGGTCCAGGTCCAGCTCGGCCGTGGGCTGGTCCGACAGGGCGATCTTGGCTTCTTCCACCTGCATGGCCAGCCAATGGCCGGCCTTCTCGTCGATCAGGCGCTGCAGGCGCATGAGCTTGTCCGGCTCGCGCGCATCGCGCACCACGTCGGCCAGCTGGGTCCAGGTCTTCTTGGTGTAGGCCATATTGATGGTGTGCCAGGTCGCCAGATTGAAGTAATAGCTCGAGGGAACGGCCGTGTTATTCGTCATCAGGCTCTGGTAGCCCAGCAGCGGCATCACCGACGCCAGGCTCAGGTACTTGTCGAAATCGGTGCCGCCGATGTGCACCCCGCCGGTGGCCAGGATGTCGGCGCGGCGGTCGGCGTGGGCCATGCGCTCCGGTGACAGGCGCACCAGCGAAAAGTCCGAGGTGCCGCCGCCGATGTCGACGATCAGCACCAGTTCCTCGCGCGCGATCTGGGATTCGTAATCGAAGGCGGCGGCAATCGGCTCGTACTGGAAAGCGACATGCTTGAAGCCGACCGCGCGGGCGATGCCGGCCAGGGTTTCCTCGGCCTGGCGGTCGGCCTCGGCGCTGTCGTCGATGAAAAAGACCGGGCGGCCGAACACGGCCGACTCGAAGGCCTGGCCGGCCTCGGCCTCGGCTCGGCGCTTGAGCTCGCCGATAAACTGGGTCAGCAGCAGGCGGAACGGCAAGGCCCGCCCGCCCACCTCGGTCTGGCCATCGATCAGGCTGGTGCCCAGCAAGCTTTTCAGGGAACGCATCAGGCGTCCCTCGTAGCCCGCCAGATAAGCGGCCAGGGCGGCGCGCCCATAACTGACCTCATCGTCATCGGCATTGAAGAACACCACCGAGGGCAAGGTCGGCTTGCCCTCTTCCAGCGTGAGCAGGGCCGGCCGCCCCGGGCGCACCAGGCCGACGGTGGAATTGGACGTGCCGAAATCGATGCCGCAAGCGTGTGCCATGAAACCCTTTTACGTAAGGGGCGGTATCTTACCAGAATCGGCGGGCGGATTCCGGACGGCACCGCCGGGCCCGGCAGCGACGGTGGTTTTACAACAGTCGGCCCAAGTCCCTGATTTCTTTCGGGAAAGCTATTGCCACGCAGTAATCCGGCTTGCTACACTGGAAAACGCCCAATCCGGCCTGCCACTCCGTGACCATGAACAATTCCGCTCCGCAGCCCAGCATCGCCGATCTGAAAGCCCTGATCCGCACCGAAGCGCGGCGCGTCACGTCCTACGACGTCGCGATGGCGGCCGGGGTCTCGCAATCGGCGGTATCGCGCTGTTTCCAGCCCAACGCCAGCGTCTCCAAGGCCACCTACGCGCGCGTGATGGAAGCGGCGCGCGACCTGGACTACACCCCCAACGCCGCCGCGCGCAGCCTCAACACGCGCCGCTCCAATCTGGTGGCGGTGGTGCTGTCGATCCAGATCAGCATGCACTATCCGGAAGTATTGTCCGAGCTGAGCCGGCAATTCGGCATGCGCGGCATGCGCGTGCTGCTGTTCAGCCTGGCGCGCGAGAGCGATATCGACCACACCCTGGCCGACATCTGGCAGCACCAGGTCGACGGCGTGGTGGTCGGCTCCCACCTGTCCACCGCCCAGATGGCCGAATTCGAACGGCGCCACGTGCCCTTCGTGCTGTTCAACCGCCACCACGACCAGGGCGACGCCCACGCCGTGGCCTGCGACCACCAGGATGCGGCGCGCGAAATGGTCACGCGGCTGGCGGCCGCCGGGCACCGGCGCTTCGCCATGATCGACGGCCCGGCCGATTCGGTGGTGGCAGGCGAGCGCCGCCGCGGCGTCAGCGCGCGCCTGGCTGAAATCGGCCTGGCCCCGCCGCTGGTGGTGGCCGGCACCTTCGACTACGCCAGCGGCGGGCGCGGCCTGCGCGAGATCGTGGCCTGCCTGGGCCGCCTGCCCGACGCGGTCATCTGCGCCAACGATGTGATGGCCATCGGCTGCCTCGACACGGCGCGCCACGACATGCGCCTGAGCGTGCCGGACGACCTGTCGATCACCGGCTTCGACGGCATCC
>CAMLHI010000491.1 GCA_946479705.1 uncultured Oxalobacteraceae bacterium | reverse complement strand
GAGCTGGCGCACTTCTGCGCCGGCCTCGTCACCGGCGCGCAGCCGGGCGCGCTCACCATCATCCCGCGCCGCCAGGGGCGCCACTGGCAACTCGGTTCCGTGACCCTGCGTCGCGTTCGCTGGTACAACGCCGCCCCGGCCGCGCTGGCGCCGCTGGCCATCCTGGCGCTGCCGCTGGCGGTGGCATGGTGGCGCACCGCACCCGGCTGGCACTATGGATGGAGCGATGGCGTGCTGGCGCTGCTGCTGGCGCCGCAGTTCCTGTCGTTCTGGCCGTCCAGCGCGGACTGGCGCATCGCCGCGCGCTCCTGGCCATATCTGTTGATCGTCGCGCCGCTGGCCTGGCTGGCATATCGATAGGCCGGCGATGTTTCACTTTGTAAAAGCCACGGCGCGCACGCCTGTGCCACCGTAAGCTGGGCTTAAGACGTCACAGGCAAGCTGCCTCTGCGCCTGCACCGATCCTGTTAAAATCAGGGGCTGTTGGCAGCGTGCACCGCATAACCCCAGATTCGAAAGCTCGGAGAGACCAGAATGAAGAAGCAGATGTTGATAGTCGCACTGGCGCTGGCCGTGAACGCCCACGCGGCCGTTCCCCAGGCCGAAAAGGTCACCGGCGCCCAGCTCAAACCGATCGCCTCGCAAACCCAGGCCGCACTGTGGTCCTCGCGCCTGCTGGCGCGCTACCACTACAAGCCGACCGCCCTGGACGACGCGCTGTCGGCCAAGATCTTCGACCGCTACTTCAAGTCGCTGGACGCCGAAAAGCTGTTCTTCATTCAATCCGATATCGACCAGTTCGACGGCATGAAGACCCGCCTCGACGACGCCATCAACAGCGAAAACCTGACCGCGCCATTCGCCATCTACGGCGTCTACCAGCAGCGCTTCAACGAGCGCATCGCCTATGCGCGCGAACTGCTCAAGTCGAAATTCGATTTCACGGCCGACGAAACCTTCCAGATCGACCGCGAAAAGGCCGCCTGGCCCAAGACCGACGAGGAAGCCAAGGACCTGTGGCGCAAGCGCGTCAAGAACGACTGGCTGCGCCTGAAGCTGGCCGGCAAGGAAGACAAAGCCATCCGCGACACGCTCGACAAACGCTACGAAAACTATCAGGGCCGGGTGCGCAAGCTGAACAACGAGGACGTGTTCCAGATGTTCATGAACGCCTATGCCACGTCGATCGAGCCGCACACCAATTACCTCGGCCCGCGTTCGGCGGACAATTTCGACATCGCCATGCGCCTCTCGCTCGAAGGCATCGGCGCGGTGCTGCAGACGCGCGACGAATACACGGTCATTCGCGAAATCGTGCCGGGCAGCCCGGCGGCGCTGTCGAACAAGCTCAAGGTCGGCGACCGCATCGTTGGCGTGGCGCAGGGCGACACGGCCCAGTTCACCGATCTGCTCGGCTGGCGCATCGACGACGTGGTGCAACTGATCCGCGGCCCCAAGGATTCGGTGGTGCGCCTCGACGTGCTGCCGGCCGACGCCAGCACCGATGGCAAGCACGTCACGGTGGCCATGGTGCGCAAGAAGATCAGCATGGAAGAGCAGGCGGCCAAGAAATCCATCATCGAAGTCAAGGATGGCGGCGTCAAGCGCCGCGTGGGCGTAATTTCGCTGCCGACCTTCTACCAAGATTTCGAAGCCAAACGCAAGGGCGACAAGGACTTCAAGAGCGCCACCCGCGATGTGGCGCGCATCCTTGGCGAGCTCAAGCGTGAGAAGGTCGACAACGTCCTGATCGACCTGCGCAACAACGGTGGCGGTTCGCTGGTCGAGGCGGTCGAATTGACCGGCCTGTTCATCGACAAGGGTCCCGTGGTGCAACAGCGCAACGCCGACAACAAGATCGACATCGAAAGCGATAACAACCCCGGCCTGGCCTGGGATGGCCCGATGGGGGTGCTGATCAACCGCGGCTCGGCCTCGGCCTCGGAAATTTTCGCCGCCGCAATCCAGGATTACGGCCGCGGCCTGATCATCGGTGAACCGAGCTTCGGCAAGGGCACTGTGCAAACCCTGGTCAACCTGGACAAATTCGCGCAGAGCGACAAGGCGCGCCTGGGCGAACTGAAGATGACGATCGCGCAATTCTTCCGGATCAACGGCGGCACCACCCAGCTGCGCGGCGTCACGCCCGACATCAAGCTGCCGGTCACCTCGGACATGGAAAGCTTCGGCGAATCGAGCTACGACAACGCCCTGCCATGGGTGGCCATCAAGCCGGCGACCTACGTGCCGGCGGGCGACCTGAAGGAACTGTTCGCGCCGCTGCAAAAGCGCCATGAAGTGCGCATCGCCAAGGACAAGGACTTCCAGTACCTGCAGGAAGACCTGGCCCAGCTGCGCAAGCTGCGCAAGGAAAACGCCATCTCGCTCAACGAGGCGGTGCGCCGCAAGGAGCGCGATGCCGAGGAAGCGCGCGCCAAGCTGCGTGAAGCACGTCTGGTCGCGAGCCAGGCCGACGAGCCGGACGCCGCGACGGCGACCGACAGCAAGGAAGCGCGCAGCAAGGTGCCGGCGCCGACCAAGCCGGGCAAGCCGGCCGTGGTGGCGATCAAGGGCAGCACCCAGACCGACGACGGTTTGCAGGCCGACGAACGCAATCTGGCGGCCGAACTGGCGGCCGAAAAAGCCGCCAAGAACGCCAAGGATGTGCTGCTGCAGGAGGCCGCGCATGTGCTCGCGGACGAGGTCGGCATGCTGAAAACCGATACCCGTATGGCCTCGCGCGTCATGCCATATATGCCAGTGGTCAAATCGCCGAGCAACTAAAGTTGTCGTCGTAAATATTGCGGTAGATAAGGGGCCCGGAAACGGGCCCTTCTTGTTTTGTATTTTAAAACAATGACTTAGTACTTAGATCGTGCGCAATTTGTAGTGTTGTTTAGATAATACAGTTGCTGCGCTCAATCGAACGTTGCCTTTTTTTTATTGGTGCTAGGATAACTTCAGCGTGAAGGAAACAT
>CAMLHI010000490.1 GCA_946479705.1 uncultured Oxalobacteraceae bacterium | reverse complement strand
GGTTTACGCCCGCTTGGGGCATAGGCCAGGCTTAAAAGGTGTTTTTCCAGCGGCGCAGGGCGGTAAAGCAGTCCAGCGCGCTGGCGCCGGCCGCGATTTTGCCCAGTGCCAGCAGATGGGCCTGCACGGCCGGCTCGCCTGCGCGCAGGAAGGGATTGGTGGCTTTTTCCAGGCCGATGCTCGAAGGAAGCGTGGGCGCGCCCTGCGCACGCTTGGCGCCGGCGGCCGCGGTGCGGGCGGCGATGGCGGCATTGCCCGGTTCGGCCGCGGCGGCGAAACGCAGGTTGGCCAGGGTATATTCGTGCGCGCAATACACCGCGGTGGCGTCCGGCAGGGCGGCCAGCTTGGCCAGGGAAGCGGCCATCTGCGCCGGGGTGCCTTCGAACAGGCGGCCGCAGCCGGCGCCGAACAGGGTATCGCCGCAGAACAGCCAGCCGCCGCCCACATACGCGATATGGCCGGCCGTGTGGCCCGGCACATCGAGCACGGCCAGGTGCAGATCCAGGCCGGGCACGGCGATGCGCTGGCCCTCGCCGAGCGGATCGGTGACGCCGGCGATGGCTTCGCCGCGCGGGCCGAACACCGGCACCGCCGCGTGCGCCAGCAGGGCCGGCACGCCACCAATGTGGTCAGCATGGTGATGGGTGAGTAAAATGGCGGTGAGCGTGAGGCCGTGCGCGGCGAGCGCGGCCAGGACGGGGGAGGCATCGCCGGGATCGACCACGGCGGCGTGCACGCCATCGTGGACCAGCCAGAGGTAGTTGTCGTGGAAGGCCGGGATGGCGATGACGCCCAGGTCGCGGCGCGGCGAGGTCGTCATCGTCAATGATTCGAACAATTGGACAAGAGGATAGGCATGGATAGCGCGGCATCCGAAACGTCCATTATAGCGCTCGACGCCTGGCTGCAGACGCCGGCCGGGGTGTATGTGCGCCAGTGGGAACAGGCTTGCCTGGACGAGCTGACGGCCGATATCTTCGGCTACAACGCGGTGCAGGTCGGCCTGCCGCATATCGACGCGCTGGCGGCCAACCGCATGCCCAACAAGTGGCAGGCGGCCACCCGCACCAGCTCGGTCGAACAATTGGCGCGCGCCCCGGGCGGGCGCCAGATTGCCGTCGCGCTCGACTTCGCCGACCTGCCGTTCGCCTCGCAAAGCCTGGACCTGGTGGTGCTGCCGCACGTGCTGGAATTTGCCGCCGAGCCGCACCAGGTGCTGCGCGAAGTCGAACGCGTGCTCATTCCCGAAGGTCAGGTCATCATCTGCGGCTTCAACCCGGCCAGCCTGTGGGGGGTGCGCCAGGGCTTGGGCCGCCTGACGCGCTCGCACTATCTGCCGGCCGCCGGCGAATTCATCTCTATGCCGCGCATGAAAGACTGGTTAAAATTGTTGAATCTGGCGCCCAATCGCAGCCACTTCGGCTGTTACGCGCCGCCGTGCCGGACCGAACGCTGGATCGAGCGCTTTGCCTTCATGGAGCCGGCCGGCGCGCGCTGGTGGCCCTATGTCGGCGCGGTGTACATCGTGCACGCCATCAAGCGGGTCAAGGGCATGACCATCATCGGCCCGGCGTGGAACAAGAAGAGTGCGGCGGCGCCGCAGGCCGTTCCCGCAACCAATCGAAAATAGAAAGCAGGCATGACGACGAAGGTAGAAATTTTTACGGATGGCGCCTGCAAGGGCAATCCGGGCACGGGCGGCTGGGGTGCGCTGCTGGTGACCGACGGGCACGAAAAGGAAATCTTTGGTGGCGAACTCAACACCACCAACAACCGCATGGAATTGCGCGCCGTGATCGAGGCGCTCGGTGCGCTGACGCGGCCGTGCGAAGTGGTGCTGCATACCGACAGCCAGTATGTGCAGAAGGGCATTTCGGAATGGATCCATGGCTGGAAGGCGCGCGGCTGGAAAACCGCCGCCAGGGAACCGGTCAAGAACGAAGACTTGTGGAAGGCGCTGGACCTGGCCCAGGCCCAGCACACGGTGCAATGGCGCTGGGTGCGCGGGCACAATGGCCACCCCGGCAACGAGCGCGCCGACGTGCTGGCCAACCGCGGCGTCGAGACGGTGCGCCGCCGCTAAAGTTCCACCGCGGCGGGCTGCTATACTGCCGCGGTTTCCGATTCCTTCTGCCACCGATCCCATGCGTCAAATCCTCCTCGACACCGAAACCACCGGCCTGAACCCGCGCACCGGCGACCGCGTCATTGAAATCGGCTGCGTCGAGCTGAAGAACCGCATGCTGACCGGCAATAACTTCCACCGCTACATCAATCCCGAGCGCGATTCGGAAGAGGGCGCGCTGGCGGTGCACGGCCTGACCACCGAGTTCTTGAGCGACAAGCCCAAGTTCGCCGAGATTGTCGAGGAATTGCGCGAGTACATCCGCGACGCCGAAGTCATCATCCACAACGCGCCCTTCGACCTGGGCTTCCTGAACCACGAATTCAAGCTGCTGGGCCTGCCGTCGTTTACCGAGCACTGCAGCTCGGTGATCGACACCCTGGTGCATGCCAAGGAAATGCATCCGGGTAAGCGCAACTCGCTCGACGCCCTGTGTGACCGCTATGGCGTGTCCAATGCCCACCGCAAGCTGCACGGCGCGCTGCTCGATGCCGAGCTGCTGGCGGACGTCTACCTGTCCATGACGCGCGGGCAGAATTCGCTGTCGATGGATGTCGAGGAAGAGGTCAGCGCGGGCGGCGGCCTGCTCGAGACGGTGGCGCTGGCCGAGGTCGTCGTGGTGCGCGCCAGCGAGGCGGAGCTGGGCGAGCACCAGAGCCTGCTGGCCGGACTGGACAAGCAGGTCAAGGGCAGCTGCCTCTGGAGAAGTTACGCGGAGGTATGATTAAAACGTGACGGCGGCGCAAAGCTGTGTCATAATACGCCCCGCTTCGGGAGGTTAGCTCAGGGGTAGAGCACTGCATTCACACTGCAGGGGTCGCAAGTTCGAAACTTGCACTTCCCACCAGAATTCGTT
>CAMLHI010000489.1 GCA_946479705.1 uncultured Oxalobacteraceae bacterium | reverse complement strand
TGCCGCTGACGATGAAGTGGAAGTGGATCTTGGTGAACACTTTCGGGTCGACCTCGGCGCGCTCGGCCTTGAGCGTGACGTCGCAGCCGCGCACGTCCTCGCGCCCGCGTTTCAGGATCAGCACGACGTCGTAGGCGGTGCAGCCGCCGGTGCCGAGCAGGACCATTTCCATGGGGCGCGGCGCCAGGTTGTGGCCGCCGCCTTCGGGCGCGCCATCCATATTGACCAGGTGGCCCGAGCCGGTCTCGGCCCGGAAACTCATGCCCGCAGGGCCATTCCAGCTGACTTTCACTTCCATCGTACTCTCCGTCGCTAAGGGTTCTGTCGTGCGATATTGTAATGGAGCCTCGCCGCCGCCGCTGCGCCGCCCTCAGACGGCCAATACGTAGCGCTCGCTTTTCATGCGCCAGGTGGCGAAGCCCAGCGCGACCAGGGCCGGCAGCAGGCTGCTGAAGAAGGTCATCACGAAGGGCAGCGCGCCCAGGTCCTGGCCCTTGGCCATTTCGCGCATCAGGGTCTGGTTGGCCAGCATCGGCACGGCGTACATCCACAGCGCGGTCTTCAATTCCAGCATGGACACCACCAGGCCGGGCACCATCGGCACCAGGGCCACGAAGCTGAGCACGCTCTGGGCTTCCTTGAAGGACTTGGCGTTCATGGCCACGGCGATGTGCACGGCGGCGGCCAGCAGCGAGAGCGGCACGGTGGCCAGGCACAGCCAGCCCAGGTCGCCCCAGGTGACGCGCCAGCTCATGCCGATTTCTTCCAGCGGCAGCCAGGACAGGATGCCGTGCGCCAGCGCCAGTTCGAGCGTGATGCCGGTGACGGCCAGCATGCCGGCGGCCAGCCATTTGCCCACCACCAGGGCGCCGGCGCTGGCCGGCTGGGCCATCAGCACTTCCAGCGAGCGGCGCTCGCGCTCGCCGGCGGTGCTGTCGACCGCGGCCGACAGTCCGCACACGAAGGCGGGAAAGAACAGGAAGCCGAGGATGGCGCCGATCAGGCCGGCCGAGCGCGCCGCCGTGCTGCCGCTGTCGAATTTCTGGATGCGCACCGGTTGCAGGATCACCGGCGAGACGCCGTGGGCCAGCAGGCGCGCGCTGCTGATGTTGGAGCTGTAGGTTTGCAGCACCTCCTCGACTTCGCGGTGGCGCTGGTCGCCGGCACTGTCGAACCACAGCTCGATCTTGGCCGGGCGCATGGCTTGGTAATCGTCGACAAACTTGCTGTCCAGGCGCAGCAGGCCGGCCACCTTGCGTTCGCGCAGCAGGGCGCCGATGGCTTCCTCGTTCATGTCGGCCACCGGCTGCACGGCGATGTTGCGCTGCTTGAGGCTAGCCATCAGGGTGGGCGCGCGCGTCGCGCCGATCACCGCCAGTTCCATGCCGTCGCGCTCGGGCTTGGTGGCGCGGCCGATCTGCTGGTTGAGCATGAAGCCGAGCATGCCCGGATACATAATGGTGAACAGGGCCAGCACGCCGAGGGCGCGGCGGTCGCGCAGGGTTTCGCGCAATTCCTTGAGGAACACGACCAGGAAGCGGGGGCGCACACCAGTCCTCATGCGGCAATCCCTTCATCGGTGCCGACCAGGCTGACGAAGGCGTCTTCCAGGTTGGCGATGCCGGTGCGCTCGCACAATTGTTGGGGCGAGCCCTGGGCCACCGTGAAGCCCTTGGCGATGACGATCACGTCTTCGCACAGATGGGTCACTTCCTGCATCACGTGGGTGGCCATGATGACGCAGCAGCCGTCGGCGCGCAGGGCGTTGAGGGCGGTGCGCAGGGCGCGCGTGCTCATCACGTCGAGCCCGCGGCTGGGTTCGTCAAGCAGCAGGTGGCGCGGCCGGTGCAGCAGGGTGCGCGCCAGCGCCACCTTGATGCGCTGGCCTTGCGAGAAGCCCTTGGCGCGGCGTTCCAGGATGTCGTCCATGGCCAGCAGTTCCGATACTTCATCGATGCGGATGTTGGCGGCGGCGCGCGTCATACCGTTGAGCTCGCCGAAATACTGCAGGTATTCGCGCGTGGACAGGCGCTCGTACAGGCCGAACTGGTCGGTGAGAAAGCCGATATTGCGCCGCACCGCCATCGGATCGATGGCCGGGTCGACTCCGCCGACGACGATCGATCCGGCGTCGCGCCGCAGCAGGCCTACCAGCAGGCGCAGCAGGGTGGTCTTGCCGGCGCCGTTGGGACCGAGCAGTGCGGTGATCTGGCCGTCGCGGGCGGTGAAGCTGACCCCGCCCAGCGCCTGCACATGGCCGAAATGTTTCTTGACGTTGCTAACTTCAATCATGGGAGCCTCGTGCCTAGGGTTGCGGGCCGGCGTTGCCGACCTGGAAGCTGGCTGCCGGGATGTCGCTCAGGCATTTGGCGGCGACCGGCTTGCCGGGCTGGTCGAGAAACTCGCGCATCAGGCGCGGGGTGCAGCCGATCTGCGACAGGCCGTGGCCGACGTTGGCGGCAATCAGGTGCTGGGCGCGCGTCATGCGCCGCGCGGCCGACTGGGCGCGGTGCGGCGGGGTGACCGGGTCGAGCGCGCCGGACAGTAGCAGCGCCGGGGCGGCGATGGTCGCCGGCGCTGTGTAGGGCACGGGCGGAACATGGATGGCCTTGCACATGGCGCCCAGGCGCACCATGCGCTCGCTGCCCATGAAGGAGCCGAGCGCATCCTCGGCCTGGAATTGTGGATTGAGGCGCGGCACGTCTTCGGCGCAGATAACGGCCAGGTAGAGCACCATGGCCGGTCCGGCGTCGCCGCCCAGGTCGCTGGCGACATTGCGGCGCGCCATGAAGGGCGCCCAGCGGCCCAGGTAGGCGCTGTGGATCAGGAAGGGCAGGCGGCGGCTGTCGAGCGCGTTGTAGAGCACGTTGTGGACGGTGCCGAGAAAGCGCGCGCTGCTCATGCGCACCTCGGCCGGTTCGGCGGTGCGCGGATCGGCCATCTGGACCTTGACGGTGCCGGCGGCCACGCGCTCGCTCAGGGT
>CAMLHI010000488.1 GCA_946479705.1 uncultured Oxalobacteraceae bacterium | reverse complement strand
GGTGTTCCGGACCATGATCGAAAAGGAGCACCTGCAGAAGTGGTGGGGGCCGGCCGGCTGCACCATCGACGTGCTGCGCCACGAGCCGGTGCCGGGCGGGGTGTTTCACTATCTGATGAAGTTCGGGCCGGGGGCCGAGATGTACGGCCGCTTCGATTTCCGTGAGATCGAGGCGCCGGAAAAACTCGTGTTCGTGAACGGCTTCGCCGACGCCGCCGGCCAGCGCATCCACCATCCCATGAGCCCCACCTGGCCGCTGGAGATGCTCAACACGATCGTGCTGCAGGAGTTGGAAGGCAAGACTCACATGACCCTGCACTCGTCGCCGCTCAATGCGAGCGAACTGGAACGGCAAACCTTCAAGGCCGGCCACGCCTCGATGCAGCAGGGTTTTGGCGGGATGTACGACCTGTACGACCAGTACCTGGCCTCGCTGTAGCCCACCCGGATGCGGGCATGGAGTCCGCATCCGGGCCGATAGAGGCTTACAGCACCGGATAGTCGGTATAGCCCACGGCCGCACCGCCGTAGAAGGACTCGGGCCGCGCCGGATTGAGTTCGGCGCCGTGCTTGAGGCGTTTGGGCAGGTCCGGATTGGCGATGAACCACTTCCCGAATGCGACCGCGTCGGCTTCGCCTGCGGCCAGCAGCTGCTCGGCGATCTCGCGCGTCATCTGCTCGTTGGCGATGTACACGCCGCCGAATTCCGCCTTCAGGTACGGGCCAAGACGGTCCGCTCCCACGCCCTCGCGCGCGCAGATGAAGGCGATGCCGCGCTTGCCCAGTTCGCGCGCCACATAGCCGAAGGTCGCTTTCGGGTTCGAGTCGCCCATGTCGTGGGCGTCGCCGCGCGGCGCCAGGTGCACGCCGACCCGGCCCTTGCCCCATACCTCGATGCAGGCATCGGTCACTTCCAGCAGCAGGCGCGCGCGGTTCGCGACCGGGCCGCCGTAGGCGTCAGTGCGCTTGTTGCTGCCGTCCTGCAGGAACTGGTCGATCAGGTAGCCGTTCGCCGCGTGCACTTCGACGCCGTCGAAACCGGCCAGCCTGGCATTCTCGGCGCCCTTGCGGAAGGCTTGCACCACGCCGGCGATTTCTTCCAGCTCCAGCGCGCGCGGTACCGGATAGTCGCGCAGGGGACGCAGCAGGCTCACATGGCCCCTGGCCCCGATCGCGCTTGGCGCCACCGGCGCGTCGCCGTTCAGCAGCGACGGGTCCGAGATGCGGCCCACGTGCCACAGCTGCAGCAGGATCGCGCCGCCAGCCTGGTGCACTGCGTCCGTCACCTTCTTCCAGCCCGCGACCTGCGCGTCGGACCAGATTCCCGGGGTGTCGGCATAGCCCACGCCCTGCGGCGTCACGGCGGTCGCTTCGGACAGGATCATGCCGGCGCCGGCGCGCTGCACGTAGTACTCGGCCATCAGCTCGTTGGGCACGCGGTCGCCGCCGATGGCGCGCGCGCGCGTCAGCGGGGCCATCATGATGCGGTGCTTGAGCTGGAGGTCGCCGATGGTGATGGGGTCGAAAAGCGTGGTCATGGCTGCATTCCTTTCTCGTTGTTGGTCTATCGATGAGGCCATTATATTTGTGCCGCCGGTGATGATAAATGGCGTTACATCCATTACACTTTCAACGTCATGTAATCAATGGAGGGGCAATGCGGCGCCAGTTCGACGATATCTTGCTTGGCAGCATAGAACTGTTTTGCCTTGCAGCCGAGTTGCAGAGCTTTACGGCCGCAGCGGTGGAAGCGGGCGTGACGCCGGCTGCGGTCAGCCGATCGGTGGCGCGGCTGGAGGAACGGCTGGGAGTGCGCCTGTTCGTGCGCACCACGCGCCAGATCCGCCTCACCGACGGCGGCCAGGCCTACTACGAACAATGCCGCGACGCGCTCACGCGGCTGGTGGAGGCCGAACGCGAGATTACCGGCCATCAGGCGCGCCCCAGCGGCACGCTGCGCATCAGCGTGCCCACCACCTACGGCCATTATCGCGTGCTGCCGCTGCTGGCCGGCTATCGCCTGCTGCATCCCGAAGTGAAGGTCGAAATCCACCTGAGTAACCGGAATATCGACTTCGCCGACGAAGGCTACGACCTGTCGATCCGGGTGCGTCCGCCGGTCGATTCGAACCTCGTCGGCAGGAAGCTGGAAGACGCCGAACTGGCGCTGGTGGCCGCGCCATCCTATCTGGCCAGGCGCGGCACCCCGGCCCAGGTGGCCGACCTGGCCGCGCACGACTGCATCGTGTTCGAGCTGCCCAGCAGTGGGCGCCAGGTCAGCTGGGCCGTCCTGCAGGACGGGGTGGAAATTGCTGTGCCGGTCACTGGCAGCTACACCATCACCGACGACGTACTTGGCTGCGTCACGCTGGCGCGCAACGGCGCCGGGGTGGCGCAGGCGTTCCGCTACGTCATCGAGGCCGACCTGCGCAGCGGCGCCCTGGTGGAGCTGCTGCCGGAGTCCGGCGGCTGCACCCGGCCGATCACGCTGCTGTATCCATCGAGCCGCCATGTGCCTCTGCGGGTGCGCAGTTTCGTCGACTATCTGGTGGCGAACCTGGGCAGGCGCGATGCTATACTCGGCGCCCATTCCTGAGAACTGGGAGTCGCCATGAAGCTCGTTTCGGTCATCGATTCCCATACGGGCGGCGAACCGACCCGGCTCGTGGTGGCCGGCGGTCCGGACCTTGGCGCGGGGCCGCTGGCCGAGCGTGCCGGGCGCTTTCGCAGCCAGTTCGATCACGTGCGTGCCGGTTTGGTGTGCGAGCCGCGTGGCGCCGACGTGCTGGTGGGGGCGTTGCTGTGCGAGCCGCATGCGCCCGACTGCGCCGCCGGCGTCATCTTCTTCAATAACGTCGGCTACCTCGGCATGTGTGGGCACGGCACAATCGGCCTGGTCGCGTCGTTGGCCTTCATGGGGCGCATCGTGCCTGGTGTGCACCGCATCGATACGCCGGTCGGCGTGGTGCAGGCCGAACTGCACGCGG
>CAMLHI010000487.1 GCA_946479705.1 uncultured Oxalobacteraceae bacterium | reverse complement strand
CCGTTCGAGATGGAATACCCGATCCGCGGCGCCGACGGCCAGTACCGCTGGTTCCTCACCCGCGTCAACGCCGTGCGCGACCGCCTCGGCCATGTGGTGCGCTGGTTCGGCACCAATACCGACGTCGACCAGGTCAAGCGCGTGCAGCAAGCCTTGCGCGACGAATCGAATGTGCTCGAACTGCTCAACAGCACCGGCAGCGCCCTGGCCACCCAGCGCGACCTGCGCTCGCTGCTGCAGACCGTCACCGACGCCGCCACGGGCATCGCCGGAGCGCGTTTCGGCGCCTTCTTTTACCACGGGCGCGACAGCGACGGCGACCTGTTCACCCTGTACACCCTGGCCGGCGCGGCCCCGGCCGAGTTCGAGGCCTTCGGCCAGCCGCATGCCAACGCCCTGTTCGGCCCCGGCCTGCGCGGCGAGACGGTGATGCGCTCGGACGACATCAGCCAGGATGCGCGTTACGCCGAACTGGCCCGGGGCCTGCACGGCGTGCCCAGCATCCGCAGCTACCTGGCCGTGCCGGTGATCGCGCGCTCGGGCGAAGTGCTGGGCAGCCTGTTCTTCGGGCACCCGGAAGCGGGCATCTTCAGCGAACGCACCGAACGCATCGTGGGCGGCATCGCGGCCCAGGCTGCCGTGGCGATCGACAATACCCGCCTGTACGAAGCGGCCCAGCGCGCCGCCGAGGAACGCAAGGTGCTGCTCGAATCGGAACGCTCGGCGCGCGCCGAAGCCGAACGCACCAGCCAGATGAAGGATGAATTCCTGGCCACCCTGTCGCACGAACTGCGCACCCCGCTGTCGGCCATCCTGGGCTGGGCCCAGGTGCTGCGGCGCGGTTCGCGCGACCAGGCCGACCTCCAGCGCGGCCTGCAAACCATCGAGCGCAATGCGCGCGCCCAGGCCCAGCTGATCGAAGACTTGCTCGACATGAGCCGCATTACTTCCGGCAAGGTCTTGCTGGACATGCAGATGGTGGCCCCGGCGCTCTTCATCGACGCGGCCATCGAAACCGTGCGCCCGGGCGCCGACGCCAAGAATATCCGGCTGGAAAAGCACTACGATCCGGCCGTGGGCCTGATCGCCGGCGACCCCGGCCGCCTGCAGCAAGTGATCTGGAACCTGCTCTCGAACGCCATCAAGTTCACCCCGCGCGACGGCCGCATCGACATCCGCCTGGCCCCGGTCGACGGCCACGTGGAAATCACGGTCCAGGATACCGGCGTGGGCATCAAGCCGGAATTCATGGCCCACGTATTCGAACGCTTCCGCCAGGGCGACGCCTCGACCACCCGCAAGCACGGCGGGCTGGGGCTGGGCCTGTCGATCGTCAAGCACCTGATCGAGCAGCATGGCGGCACGGTGCGGGTCGACAGCGAAGGCGAGGACCGCGGCGCCAGCTTCACCATCGGCTTGCCGGCGGCCAACCGCCCCGCCCTGGCCGCGCGCTCCGACCGCGCCCCCTACAGCCCGCCCGCCCCGGTCACCCCGGAAATCCTGCTGCGCGACCTGAGCGGCCTGAAAGTGCTGGTGGTGGACGATGAGCCCGATGCGCGCGACCTGATCAAGCGAATTCTGTCAGACTGTCATGCACAGGTGACTACCGCGGCCAGCGCCGCCGACGCCATGGCGGCCTTTCGCCACGAGCGGCCCGACGTGCTGGTGAGCGACCTCGGCATGCCCGACGTGGATGGCTTCGAATTGCTCGGCATGGTGCAAAATCTGGGCAAACAGGGCGGCTTCGACGTGCCGGCCGTGGCCCTGACCGCGTTTGCCCGTTCGGAAGACCGCCTGCGCGCGCTCGAGGCGGGCTTCCGCTCGCATATTTCCAAGCCGGTCGAACCGAGTGAATTGATTGCAACTGTTGCGCAAATGGCACCGGAGCGCCGGCCGTAGGCGGTTTCCCCCGTGTTCCTACCCCAGCACGCGGCGCTGTCCTACAAGAAATTTTTTATCCGCTGATACACTATGTTCTAATAGTAACAAGGTGCTGTCCCACAAGGGCTAGCGCTACCAGCCAAGACTGTGAACTGACGCATGCCGAGCCGCGAAGAGATTCTGAACGCCAAAATTCTGGTGGTGGACGATTCCCCTGACAATATCGAATTGATGGAAGAGATATTGCGGGAAGAGGGCTACTCCTGCGTCAGCTCGACCATGCTGCCCGAGCAGGTCTGCCCGCTGCACCGCCAGCATTGCTACGACCTGATCCTGCTCGATTTGCAGATGCCGGGCTTGAACGGCTTCCAGGTCATGAAGGGCTTGAAGGAAATCGAACAAGGCGGCTATCTGCCAGTGCTGGCCCTGACCGCCCAGCCGAGCTTCAAGATCGCCGCCCTGGAAGCGGGCGCGCGCGACTTCATCAGCAAGCCCTTCGACCTGCTCGAAGTGCACAAGCGCATCCACAACATGCTCGAAGTGCGCCTGCTCTACAAGGAACTGGCCCAGTACAGCAAGGCCCAGCAGGCGCTGGCCCTGCACGACCCCCTCACCGGCCTGCCCAACCGGCGCCTGCTGGAAGACCGCATCGAGACCACCCTGCAGCACGCCAACCGCAACCACCACAAGGCCGCGATCATGTATCTCGACCTGGACGGTTTCAAGGCCATTAACGATACCTACGGCCATGCGTATGGGGACGAAGTGCTCAAGATCGTCGCGCAGCGCCTGCTGGCCAATTCGCGCAAGGAAGACACCGTGGCCCGCCTGGGCGGCGATGAATTCATGGTGGTGCTGGGAGAAGTGTCGGGCCTGACCGATGCGCAGGGGCCGGCGGCCAAGCTGGTCGAAGCGGTCTCGGAACCGTTCTTCATCAACGACCTGACCCTGCGCCTGTCGACCAGCATCGGCATCAGCATCTATCCGGACGATGCCGAAACCGTGGAAGCGCTGATCAGCATTGCCGACTACGCCCTGTACGAAGCCAAGCGCGGCGGCAAGAACCGCTTCTGCGCCACCTCGGCCGCCCCGGCCCAGGTACCATCCC
>CAMLHI010000486.1 GCA_946479705.1 uncultured Oxalobacteraceae bacterium | reverse complement strand
ACCGCCTCGAAGGTGTTGCGGATCTTGGTGGGCAGCGCGTTGAGCATGGCATCGACCTTTTCGGCAATCTGGCGCAGTTCGATCAGCATGGCCGGATCCGCGTGGGTATCGGCGATCTGCTCCATGAAGGTTTCGTCGACCGCCTCATACAGATTGGCGCAGTTGCGCCGCACCTGGTTGCGCGCCAGGTTCAGGGCAATGCCGAACAGCCAGGTGGATGGCTTGGACAGGCCGGAAAACCGGTCCGCGCAGCGCATCGCTTCGATGAAGGTCTTTTGCACCACGTCTTCGGCATCCTCGGTATTGCGCACATAGCGCTGCACGAAGCGGAACAGGTGCTGCTTGTGGGCGCGGTACAGCTTGTCGATGTCGATCGCCACCGGGGCGGCCTCGTTGCTGGCGGTGTGCAGTTCCTCGGTGTGGACGTTAGCGTTCATGATTGGAGCTCCCTTTAGGAATCGGTTGACTGTTGCGGACCCAGGGAACCGGGGCGGTTTCCTGTGGGTTTTTTGCGATGGGTGGACGATAGCAAGTAATTCAGTACACGGAATGATTCGGTGAGGATTGCTGAGACATTGAGGATTGTTGAGCTTTGCTGGCCGCGCGGCGGAACCGGCGCCGTGCCCGATGCCACAAAACTCGCATGAACATGCCAGTCAAATTTCCCCAGCTACAAAACCTGACGCAGATTGCGCTCAAGGGACCGCTCGGGCCGGACATCCGTCCGGTGGTGCCGGAAATCCGCACCATGTCGCGCCAGATGTTCGAGAATCAGCGCGTGGGCATTACCTTCAAGGGCGCGGCCCTGCGCAACCCGCAGAGCGGCAGCCTGCCCGGCCGCCAGCGCATCGGCGGGCGCCGCTCGCTGCAGGAGAAGCTGGCTTCCGGCGCCGACGCCAGCCTGTTCGATGACGACCACGAGGCGCTGCCCTACCGGGTCGCGGCCAGGAGCACGCTCGAGTCGATGCTGGAGGATGACAGCGAACAGAACCGCGCTGCCCTGACCGAGGCGCTGGCCCAGATCCACGAGCCGCTGCAGCAGTACACCATCCTGTTCGGCGCCATGAAAGAGATCGACGGGCGCGGCGGCATCGACGACGACAAGAAGCGCTCGCTCAAGAATGCCTTCAACGAGATGATGACCAATCTGGTCCACCGCGAGCGCGGCGCCATCCGCAAGGGCTTGCGCGAAGGCGCCGACGCTTCGCCCGTGGCGGCCCGGATCGAGGCGGCGCGCCACAACCGCGGCCTGTCGACCGGGCTGCGCGATTTGCGCTTCAAGATCGGCGCGCGCGCCCGCGGCGGGGTGGACGAGGAACTGTCGGCCATGGTGATGGCCCGCACCCTGCTCAAGACCGTCGGCGCCGCCCACACGGAGGAAGCCATGGAAAGCGTCTGCTCGCGCCTGATGCCGGGCCTGCGCACCCTGGCCGCCTTCAAGGAAGCGGCCTACGTGCTGACCGTCTCGGACGCCGTGGCGTTTTCGATCGCCCGCACCGGCTTCAAGGTGGCGCGCGACCTCAAGCGTGACCTGGTGGAAAAGACCCTGCTCCTGTGCAAGCTGCACCATGTGGAAGCGGCCATCGTGCTGTTCGGCGCGGCCGAGCAGGGCTGGGGCAAGGGCAAGGCCCAGCAGCTGGTCGACCAGCTGGTGGACCTGAGCGGCGTCGCGCCGCTCACGCGCGCCAAGGTGTATGCGGTGATCCGCGCCGCCACCGAGATGCTGCCGCCCACCACCTGGCCGGCGGAGCGCCAGGCCAGCCGCAGGGACCTGCTCGAGGACATGGACCGCCAGGTGCTGCACGCGTATTCCGAAATTCCGCTGCTGACCACCCAGGCCGAGCGCAAGGAAGAAGAGTGGCGCAATCTGTACGCCGAAGGGCGCACCCCGACCCCGGTCGAGAGCGACCGCCGATGAATGGCATGAATAGCGAGGAGCTGGAACAATGCTGCAAGAACTCTTGGTAGAACTGCTCAAGCGGGCCGACAACGAAAAATCGGTGGCCGTGGTGTCGCTGGCGGACGGGATCCAGATGCTGGCCTATCCGATGGAGACCGGCATGCTGGTCGGGGTCGGCCTCGAAGGCGAGGCGGCCGCGCGGCTCGATCCGTCGGGCATGCTGCACCGGCGCGCCAGCGACATGGCGCGCTTCGGCCACTGGCTGCCGGCCCAGCTCAAGGATGGCGCCTGGTATGTGCTGCGGCGCCTGCCGCTCTACCCCGCCGGCGGCGCGCTCGATGAGCGCGACCTCGAAGCGGCCGCGGAGCTGCTGGCGTGAACATGCGCATACCCCGTCCCGGACGCGGCGGCGCGCCCGATCCGGTCGAAAGCGGCGAAATCCACAGTGTCCAGGCTGCCGAGCTGGCGCCCAAGTCGCGCCTGCTGCTGAACCCATCCGAAGAAGCGCTGTCGCTGCCGCCGCCGGCCGAGCTGCCCAATGCCGTGGCACCGCTGACCAAGCTGATCGGCGCGCGCCTGACCATCGACAACCCGGCCTGGAGCGGCGACCCGGTGCCGGCCATGCGTCTGCTGCAGAAAACCCTGGTGGCCACTTCGCTGGCGCTGGACGAGGGCGAACGCGGCCCGCTGCTGCGCGCCATCGAGCTGGTCGAACAGGCCGTGCGCATGCGCCTGCGCTGGCAGCAGATGCGCCGCAGCGAAGCCGAAGGCCCGCTCGACGCCGCCCCTACCACCACCCCCGCCGAGGAGAGCGCATGCGCCCCAAGCTGAAACGCGAACCCATGCCGCCCGACCAGGTCATCGCCATCGGCCTGGTCTGGGGTCACCTGCGCGCGCGCCAGTTCGAGGAAGCCTTCCTGCTGGCCGAGGGCTGCCTGCGGGTCTGGCCGGACGAGCGCAACCTGATCTGGATGCACGCCTACGCCGCTGCCGAAGTGCTCGAACCGGTGGATATGGAGCGCCTGCTGGCGACCCGTTCCGCCACCTCTGAAGAATGGATCGGCCTGGTGCTGCGCCGCGCCCAACATCGGGAA
>CAMLHI010000485.1 GCA_946479705.1 uncultured Oxalobacteraceae bacterium | reverse complement strand
CAACGTCACCAGCAATTGTTCGCTGGACGCCCTACTAATAATTGGATGAGGAAATGCCATGAACGCAAAGCTTGATACGGGTGTCACCACGCGGCCTGTTACCCGGGAAACCTTCGACGAGGTCCTGGTTGCCACCTACGCTCCCGCCGCGATGGTGCCCGTGCGCGCGTCCGGCCTGGACCTGTGGGACCAGAGCGGCAAGCATTACCTGGACTTCACCTCCGGGATCGCCGTCACCTCGCTGGGCCACTGCAACCCCGTCATCAACGACGCGATCACCCGCCAGCTCAACACCCTCTGGCACATCGGCAACGGCTACACCAACGAACCCGTGCTGCGCCTGGGCAGCGCGCTGACCGAGGCGACCTTCGCCGAGCGCGCCTTCTTCTGCAACTCCGGCGCCGAAGCCAACGAAGCGGCCCTCAAGCTGGCGCGCAAGTACGCCCACACCAAGTTCGGTCCGCACAAGTCGCGCATCGTGTCCTGTCTGTCGTCCTTCCACGGTCGCACCCTGTTCACCGTGTCCGTCGGCGGCCAGCCCAAGTACACCGAAGGCTTCGAGCCGCTGCCGCCGCAAATCGACCACATCCCGTACAACGACCTGGACGCCGCGCGCGCCGCCATCACCGATGACGTCTGCGCCGTGATCGTCGAACCGATCCAGGGCGAAGGCGGCGTCATTCCGGGCGACCCGGCCTACCTGCAAGGCCTGCGCGAGCTGTGCAAGCAGACCGGCGCGCTGCTCATTTTCGATGAAGTCCAGTCGGGCATGGGCCGTACCGGCCACCTGTACGCCTACATGGACAAGGGCGTCACGCCGGACATCCTCACCAGCGCCAAGGCCCTGGGCAACGGCTATCCGATCGGCGCCATGCTGACCACCACCGAAATCGGCAGCGCCTTCGCGCCCGGCTCGCACGGCACCACCTACGGCGGCAACCCGCTGGCCTGCACCGTGGCGCTGAACGTGCTCGAAACGATCAACCAGCCTGCCTTCCTGCAGCGCGTGCGGGAAGCCTCGGCCAAGTTGTTCGCCAACCTGAAGAAGATTACCGCCGACTATCCGCAGGTGTTCGGCGAGGCGCGCGGCAGCGGCCTGCTGGTCGGCCTGCCGACCAAGGGCGATTTCATCGGCCGTTCCAAGGACATCACCAAGGCGGCCGAAGCGCTCGGCCTGATGCTGCTGATTGCCGGTCCCGACGTGGTGCGTTTCGCGCCTGCCCTGATCGTCACCGACGAACAGCTCGGCGAGGCCGACCGTATCCTGCGCCAGGCGCTCGACACCGTGCTCGCCGCCCCGGCCACGAAGTAAGTCCGGTCAAGCGCGCGGCCGTCCCGTACGGCCGCGCGCTTTTTTCGACGCCCCTCTGGGAGCTACCATGTTTGTTGTTCGTCCGGCCGCACTCGCGGATATCGACGCCCTCGAAGCCATGGCGAAGGTCTCCATGCCAGGCGTGCACACCTTGCCGCGCACGCGCGAGAAGATCGCCGCCTCGGTGGAGCGCTCGATCGCGTCCATCGCCGCCCATGTGGACATCCCCAGCGAAGAGTCCTACCTGTTCGTGCTGGAGCAGCGCGCCACCGGCGCCATCGCCGGCACCGCCGCCATCCATGCCTCGGCCGGTTCCAACGGCACCTACTTCTCGTTCCGTAACGACGTCATCCAGCAGGTCTCGCGCGACCTGAACATCAGCCACAGCGTGCACGCGCTGACCCTGTGCTCGGAGCTGACTGCCTACTCGCAGCTGTCCGGCTTCTACATCGCCGACCAGGCCCGCGCCGGCGCCGAAGCGGCCCTGCTGTCGCGCGCGCGCCTGCTGTTCGCGGTGCTGGCGCCGCACCGCTTCAGCGACCGTTTCTTCGTGCCGCTGGCCGGCGTCACCGACAAGCACGGCCAGTCGCCGTTCTGGGAAGCGCTCGGCCGCAAGTTCTTCAAGATGGATTTCCTCGACGCCGAACGCATCATCGGCGGGGCGCGCAACCGCACCCTGATCGTCGAGCTGATGCCGCACTACCCGGTGTACGTGCCGCTGCTGCCGGGCGATGCCCAGGCGGTGATGGGCCAGATCCACGCGGGCGGCGAACTGGCTTTCAGTCTGCTCACCGCCGAAGGCTTCGAGGCCGACGATTATGTCGATATCTTCGACGGCGGCCCGATCCTCCAGGCCCACAAAAACGCCCTGCGCTCGTTCAGCGGCTCGCTGGTGCGCCATGTGGCGCAGGCCGAACCGGGCAAATCGGCCGACCCGCTGGCCAATTACGCCATCGCCGCCAGCAACGAGCAGAACTTCCGCGCCATCACCGTCAGCTGCCCCGCGGTCGAATCGGACGACTGCGTGCAGCTGTCCGACGAAGCCCGGCGCGCGCTCATGGTTGCCCCTGGCGACAGCGTCATCTGCGTCAGAATCTAAGGTCGAAAAGGACAGCCATGCTCGTAGTTCGCTCAATCACAGCTTCCGATCTCGACGCCCTGATCGACCTGGCCCAGCACGTCGGCAGCGGCATGACCACGCTCAAGCCGGACCGCAAGATGCTGGGCCACCGGGTCGATATCGCGGTGGCCTCGTTCGCCGAAACCATCCCGCCCGAACAGCGCGACTACATGTTCGTCATGGAAGACACTTCGAGCGGCCGGCTGGCCGGGGTGTGCGCCATCAAGGGCGCGGTCGGGCTGGACGAACCGTTCTATAACTACCGCATCGGCACCCTGGTCCATTCCAGCCATGAGCTGCATGTGTTCACGCGCATGGAGACGCTGTACCTGTCGAACGACCTGACCGGCGCCACCGAACTGTGCTCGCTGTTCCTGCATCCGGATTACCGGATCGGCAACAACGGCAAGTGGCTGTCCAAGAGCCGCTTCCTGTTCATCGCCCAGTTCCCGCACCTGTTCACCGAAAAAATCATCGCCGAGATGCGCGGTTACCAGGCCGAGGACGGCCGCTCGCCGTTCTACGAAGGCCTGGGCCGGCACTTCTTCAAGATGACCTTCGA
>CAMLHI010000484.1 GCA_946479705.1 uncultured Oxalobacteraceae bacterium | reverse complement strand
TGAAGACGCCGTAGACCTTCTGGCCCGAGAGCGTCAACGGCGCCGCCGTGGCGACCGCGAGATTGTCGTAGCCGCCGGCCGCCGGCCCCTTGAAGGCGCCGGGGGGCGCCTGGGTGAGGTGGTTGTTGCGCCCCGATTGGTCGTAGATGGCGCTGATCAGGCAGGTCGTGCCGGCGCAGAAGGCGTCCTGCAGCGCCGCGTTGGCGATGCCGCTGGGAAGCGCGGTGATGTCGCGCGTTGCATTGTCCGATTGCCTGAGGACTTTGTACAGCGGGCCTGTATAGGTCGAGAGCAGGACCCGCGTCGTGCTGTGCGCCGCGACACACGGTGTGCCGCCGGCGGCGTAGATGTCGCAAGGCCCCTGACCGGCCAGGGGCGCCGGTGTCGGGGCTGGCACGGGTGCGGGTGCGGGTGAAGGCGCGGGCGCTGGTGCGGGCGCAGGTGCCGGTGCCGGTGCCGGTGCGGGTGAGGGCGAGGTGGGGGTGGGTGTGCCGCCACCTCCGCTGCCGCAGCCTGCCACAAGGCTCGCCGTTAGTATCGCTGTAAGGATAGAGAGGCAAAAACCTCTTTTGCTGCACACGTTCATGAGTGTCTCCGGAATTGTAATGTGGCGCTATATCGCCATCGAAATGCAAGGCGGTTTCAAGAACCAGGCGCGACACTTGGTTAATTAACGGTGTCGGTAGGATGTTGTAGGCTATGCAATGTGCTGAGTATAAACGACGAGCGGCGATGGATTCTGAATTGCGCCTTGCTCGCGCCCCGCAGTTAATGTGCCGAGCCCAACGACCCGTCCCTCACTGGCGCGCCAGTGGCCGCAAATGGGCGCGCGGGATGCCCTGAAATACAACACCCCCAGAGAGCACCGGCATCCACGGGAACACGCCAAGCTTGCCGAATACGACACGCTTGCGTATATTGGACGCTGGAAATCTATATTGATAAGCAGCAAATGCCCCTCCTGGACTCTTCTTCTTTGCAACCGATGTCGCGCCATTTCAGGCTGGCGTGGCAAACCATCGGCATGCTTATCGCCATTACTTTTGGTTTGCTGGCCTGGCACCAATATGGCATGAACGCACGTTACGAGCTGACCGGTGGCCGCTATGCGCAAAAGGTCCAGGATGACGGCACCGCCGACGCTCCCGCTGGCGAGCGGCGCACCCTGCGAGACGGCGAACGCGAACTGCGTTGCACCGTCGGGGAAGACCTCAAGGCAAGGACAGGATGCAGCCTGTTTATCGACATCATAAAGGGCGCCGGCGAGGCCGGCATCGACCTGACCCGTTTCGATGAGCTCAGTATCGATCTGGCATACCACGGACCGGGCATGGGCAAGTTCGGCGTGACGCTGATCGATAACGAGGATGGCCTCACCGATCCGGCGCGTTGGGAAACCTTCAAGCGCAGCGAGGTCTACGCCTTGGAGCTGCCGGCCGACGGCAAGCTGATCGTACCGCTGAGATGGCTGGGCGTGCCTCAATGGTGGCGCGAGATGGCCAAGCCGCTCATGGAGCACTCCTATGTGCGCATCGACAATGTCGTCGGAGTCGAGCTGTCGCTTGCCAGCTGGACCGCGCCAGGCGTGCACCGCTACGGCATCCGGTCGATCGCCCTGCGTGGCAAACTCATTTCACAAAGCACGCTCCTGCTCGGCGTGGTGGCCATGTGGATCGTCAGCGCCCTGGCCGGCCTGGGCTTGACCGCGCTGTCGCTGCGCCGCCAGCTCAATGCCAGCGATGCCGAGCGCGCACTGCTGGCCAATATCAATGGCGCCTTGAAGCTGGAGGCGCGCGAGCTGGCCGGCCAGGCATATCACGATCCCTTGACCGGCGCGCTCAACCGGCAAGGCTTGCGCGCCGAGCTCATGCGCACCTCGACCTTGATGGCTGATCCGATGTCGGTGGTCTTTGTCGACCTCGATTACTTCAAGCGCATCAACGATACCCACGGCCATGCCGCGGGCGACGAGGTGCTGCGTAACTTCGCCACCGTGGTCGGTGCGGGGATACGCCAGTCCGACCGCCTGGTGCGCTGGGGCGGCGAGGAATTCCTCATCATCTGTCCGATGACCGATGCACAGCAGGCGGCGGTGCTGGCGGAAAACCTGCGGCTGGCCTTGCACAAGGCCAGCTGGCCGCTCGGCATGGCAGTCACGGCCTCCTTCGGCATCGCCAAGCATCAAAAGAATGCCGACATGAGCGTCGTGATCAAGCACGCCGACGAGGCGCTGTACAACGCCAAGGCGGCAGGGCGCGACCGTGTCATGGTGTTTCAGGCGCGCGCGAAGCGATGAATCCGCCCCGGCCAGCATCTTAGGCGCCGGCCCAGGGCAGGCCATGCTTGCACCAGCCGCCCACCGTCTTGCGGTGGCCTTCGGCATCCTTGTCGCCCTCGAAGCCTTCGAGAATGTCGTAGGCTTCGGCATAGCCCTGTTCCGTGGCCGCCTTGGCCGCATGGCGCGAACGCACGCCCGAGCGGCATAAGAACAGCAAGACCTCGTCCCTGGCCGCCACCTGCGCCAGCTGCTGCACAAAATTGGGGTTCGGCGCACCGCCAGGGTAAGTGTTCCACTCGATGGCCGCATGCTGGGCGGGCGGGATGGCGGCCCGGCCGACCCAGTCGCGCTCGGCATTGGTGCGCACGTCGATCAGCTTGACGCGCGGATCGGCCAGCAGCAGTTCGTAGGCTTCGAGCGGCGTGACCGCACCGGCGTAGGGCTGGCTCGGCGCGCGGGTGCGCGCCTCGGCAAGAATGTCTTTTTCTGGAATCATTTTAATTTTCCTCAAACAGGTTTGCGTTTATTATAGGGCGCCCGCCCCGCCGGCTCGTATCCACACCACGATGGTGCGCGACGCACCGCACTGGTGCGTTAGTTTAGCGATGCACCATATTGGTGCAATGTTGATCGTGCTCAATTCTCATTCGAATACCGGTCGCAAAACCCATTCCACAGCGCGTCATTGGCGTGTTGAAACTTGCAATGGGTATTTGCCAAAGG
>CAMLHI010000483.1 GCA_946479705.1 uncultured Oxalobacteraceae bacterium | reverse complement strand
GGCAACGGCGACTTTTCCAAAGGCATGGGCTTGCTGGTCGATAAACGCGACCTGGGCTTCGGCATGCGCTCCTGGCGTTATTCCATGCTGGTCAGGGACGGCATCATCGACAAGATCTTCATCGAGCCGGAAAAGGACGGCGATCCCTTCGAAGTGTCGGACGCCGAAACCATGCTGCACTACCTCGCGCCCGATGCCGAGGTGCCCGAGCCGGTCGTGATCTTCGCCAAGCCGGGCTGTCCGCACTGCGCGCGCGCCAAGGCGGCCTTGAAGGCGCACGGCTTGACGTACACCGAAATTTCCCAAGACCAGCGCATCAACAGCAGCGTGCTGCGCGCCGTCTCGGGCGCCTCGACCTGGCCGCAAGTGTTCATCGGCGGCAAACTGATCGGCAACGCCGACGCGCTCGACGCGTATTTCGCCGCCAAGGCGGGCTGAGAAGCTGCGCATGTCCCGGCCGATCCTGTCCGTGCTGGACCAGTCGCCCGCCGTCAAGGGGCAGACTCCGGCCCAGGCCATTCCCGCCAGCCTGGCGCTGGCGCGCCATTGCGACCGGCTCGGCTATGCGCGCTACTGGCTGTCCGAGCATCACAATAGCGCCAGCGTGGCCGGCACGGCGCCGGAAGTGCTGATGGCGGCCATTGCCGCCACGACCGCGCACATCCGGGTCGGCAGCGCCGGCATCATGCTGCCGCATTATTCGGCCCTGAAAGTGGCGGAACAGTTCCGCGTGCTCGACGCCATCGCGCCCGGACGCATCGACCTGGGCCTGGGCCGTGCGCCCGGCACCGACCGCCTCACGGCGCGTGCCCTCAATCCGCACGCCAGCCCGCGTGCCGACGACTTCCCGCGCCAGATCGTGGACTTGCGCGACTGGGTCGAAGGCAAGCGCTTGCCGGAGAGCCATCCTTACCGCGCCATCAGCGCCCAGCCCCAGGGACCGACCAGTCCCGAGATGTGGATACTCGGCAGTTCCGACTATGGCGCCCAGCTGGCCGCCCACCTGGGTCTGCCATATGCGTACGCCTATTTCTTCAACGATGGGCAGGGCGTGGAACAGGCGCTGGCGCTGTACCGCCAGCATTACCAGCCCAGCGCCCGCTATCCGGAACCGCGCGCCACCATCTGCGTGTGGGCACTGGCGGCCGACACCCTGGCCGAGGCGCAGCGTCAGATGACCACGCGCGAACACTGGCGCGTGCGCTTCGAGCAGGGTCTGCTGGGACCGATGGTGTCGCCCGAGGAAGCGGCCGCCTACGCCTACAATAGTTTCGAGCAGACCCGCATTGCCCAGCTGCGCAGCCAGGCGCTGATCGGCACCGGCGAGCAGGTGGCCGAGCGCATCGAGGCGCTGGCGCGCACGCTGGCGCTCGACGAGATCGTGGTCAATACCTGGGCCTACGACGCCGAGGTGCGCCAGCATTCCTACACCCTGCTGGCCGCATCCTTCGGGCTGGCTTCATTCTCCCACCCATAAGGAAGCGTTCGTCATGGAAGCCTTATTCTGGAGCGCGGCCGCCGCCGTGGTCCTGGCCGCCGCCATCGGCCTGCCCGGATGGCGCCTGCGCCGCGCCTTGGCCCAGCCGATGCCGGCCAGCTGGCGCGCCATCCTGCGCGCCAATATCCCCGTGTATCCGCGCATGGCGCCGGCCCTGCAGCAGCAGCTGGACCGGCTGGTCCAGCAGTTTTTATATCAAAAGAAATTTGTCGGCTGCGCGGGCCAGGAGATCGACGATGAAGTGCGCGTCACCATCGCCGGCCAGGCTTGCCTGCTGCTGCTGAACCGGCCCAGCAAGGTCTATCCCTCGCTGCACACGGTGCTGGTCTACCCGACCGCCTTCGTGGTGCCGCGCAAGGAAGTCGACGCGGCCGGCGTGGTCACCGAGGCGCGCCAGGACTTGCTGGGCGAATCCTGGGGCGATGGACGGGTGGTGCTGTCGTGGGACCATGTGCGCCGCGGCGCGGCCGACTGGACCGATGGCCAGAATGTCGTGCTGCACGAGTTTGCCCACCAGCTCGACAGCGAATCGGGCAGCACCAATGGCGCGCCCTTCCTGGGCAGCCGCGCCAGCTACCGCGCATGGGCCGAGGTGCTCTCGCAGGCCTTCGAGCGGCTGCGCTACGACCTCATGTTCCAGGAGTACAGCGTGCTCGACCATTACGGCGCCAGCAGCCCGGCCGAGTTTTTTGCGGTGGCCACGGAAACGTTTTTCGAGAAACCCTATCAGCTGGCCGAGCGCCATCCCGAGCTGTTCGCCCAGTTCCTGGGCTATTACCGGGTCGACCCGCGCGAATGGCTGACCCCGCCTGAGCCGGTCCAGCACGGCTTCGCCTATGGCCAGTGGCAATAGCGGCCCGCATCGTGCGTTAGCGTACAGAAAAACGCGGCCCGGGGCGGCATCCTGAAGGCATTCTTGGATGGGGGAGGTTGAGTATGTCGACAATTGTTGCGGGTCATTTCCAGCTTCAGATGGAAGCGGAGCAAGCACGCCGCGAACTGATTGGAGCCGGTTTTCCGGAAGACCATATCACGGCGTTTTACCTGAACCAGCCGGGCCAGCACGACCTGACCCCGATCGGCGGCGACCACGCGCTCTCGCCGGGCGCGAAAGAATCGCCGATGGGCATGGTGCAGGGCGAGCTGGCCGGCGGTGCGCTCGGCGCGGCCATCGGCGCGGCCACCTCGGTCGTCACCGGCCCGGTGGGGCCGATCGTCGGCGGCCTGGTGGGCGCGCACGTGGGTTCGCTCTACAGCCTGTCGAAGATGAAGGAAGCGGGCGAGCACGAGCAGGGCGGCGGCGCCAGCGCGGTCGAACCGCGCCTGGCCGGCATGCTGGTGGCGGTGGCCCTGGAAGAGCCGGACCAGGAGGCGCGCGCGCTGGAAGTGCTGCGCGAACTCGGTTCGCACCATATCGAACGGGCCCAGGGCACGATCGAGAATGGCGACTGGACCGATTTCGATCCGAACAGCCTGCCCGCCCTGATCCACTGAGGACAGCGC
>CAMLHI010000482.1 GCA_946479705.1 uncultured Oxalobacteraceae bacterium | reverse complement strand
GCCCGTTCGAACACCAGCGCCAGGTTGCGGATCAAGTCCGTGTACGCCCGTTGCGGTGACAGGCCGGCGCGCGCCACGTCGCCCGGCAAGGCATACAGCGGGCAGTGGAAGTCCGGATTGTCGAGCACCTCATCGCTCAGGTACAGCGCAATCAGCATGCGCGCCAGCTCGCCCGGCGTGGTGGTGGCCGCGACCGCGCGGCGGCTGAACGGATTGCAGCTGGTGAAGCTGGCCACGGCTTCCGCGTACAGTTCATCCTTGGTCTTGAAGTGGTGATAGAAGCCCCCGCGGGTCAAGCCCGCCCCGGCCATCACCTGCTCGATCGACACTTGCTCGAAGCCATGGCGGTTGAACAGCCTGCGTGCCGATTCGACGATTTTCGCCCGGGTCTGGGCGCGATGTTCGATGCTGTATGGCATGTGGTGATTCCCATATTATGTTCTTGAACATAAATAGGATACCCGTATCCTGACGTTTTCCAAATCACCGCAAGGAAACGTCCCATGAACACCCCTGCCAACCGTCCCGTCATCACTACTTTCCGCTGGGTACCCCCAGCCGCCGTCGGCCATGTGCGCGAGCTGCGCCTGCGCTGGGCGCTGGAAGAAGCCGGCCAGCCCTACGACGTCCGCCTGATCGAGCACGCCGACAAGGACACGCCGGCCTACCGCCAGGAGCAACCCTTTGGCCAGATTCCGGTATTCCGGGACAATGCCGGCGCGCTGCCGCTGTTCGAGTCCGGCGCCATCCTGCACCACATCGGCCTGCGTTCCGAAGCGCTGATGCCACCGGACGAAGAGGGCCGTGCCCATACCCTGTCGTGGATGTTCGCCGCGCTCAATTCGGTCGAACCGCACGCGCAAAACCTGATGGAGCTGCTTGGCGCCCCCGCCGATGCGTCATGGGTGTCCGAGCGCCGCGAAGCGCTCGAAGCGATGATGGTCAAGCGCCTCACCGCTGTGGAAAATTGGCTCAAGGACCGAGACTACCTGTGCGAGCGCTTCACCGTCGCCGATATCCTGATGGTCAGCCAGCTCAAGCTGCTCGAGAAAAGCGGCCTGGTCGCGCGCTTTCCGGCCCTGACGGCGTATCAGACGCGCTGCATGGCCCGCCCTGCTTACCAACGCGCGCTGGCCGACCATACGACACTGTACAAAGACGTGGGCACGGCCACCTGAACCTGCCTCGATTAGAGGTGAATGCAGGTCTTTCCAGACAAGGCGTCAAGTCCGCAAGGGAAGAAAACATCAGTCCGCCTCGCGCCCCGTCAGCACCCGGTCGATCAGCCCGTACTCGGCCCCCTGCGCGGCGGACATGTAGTTGTCCCGGTCCGAATCCTTCTCGATCCGCTCCAGTGTCTGCCCGGTGCGCTCGGCCAAGATGGTGTTCAGCCGATGCCGCTGATACAGCACCTCGCGGGCCTGGATCTCGATGTCGGCCGCCACCCCCTGCGACCCCCCATGCGGCTGATGGATCATGATGCGGGCATTCGGCAAGGCATAGCGCTTGCCGATGGCGCCCGCCGCCAGCAGGAACGAGCCCATGCTCGCGGCAAAGCCCGTGCACAGGGTCGACACATCCGGCTTGATGAACTGCATCGTGTCGTAGACCGCCATGCCGGCATATACCGAACCGCCCGGCGAATTGATGTACAGCGCAATATCCTTGTCCGGATTGTCCGATTCCAGGAACAGCAGCTGGGCGACGATCAGGTTGGCCGATTGCTCGGTCACCTCGCCCACCAGGAAAATTACGCGTTCCTTGAGCATGCGCGAGTAAATATCGAAGGCGCGCTCGCCGCGGCCCGTCTGTTCGATAACGGTGGGTACCAGGCCGAGGGCCAAGGGAGAAGTCATCAGATCGTCCTTTCACAGTGAATTGTTCACTGCCATGACGCCCGCGGCCCAGCGCCATGTGACGGCAAAAAAATATATAGTTGGCCTGTCACATCGGCCCACCGCCCGACGTCAAGTGGCACCCGCACCGCAACAGGAGATTCCCGATGCAAGCCACTACCGACACCGACGGCGCCCTTTTCGAGCAGCTGCGTCCCCGACTGACAGCGATCAGCCGCCGCATCGTCGGCAGCCACGCCGAAGCCGAAGACGTCGTGCAGGACTGCTTCCTGAAATGGCACGCCGCCGAGCAAAGCGCGTTGACAACGCCCGCCGCATGGCTGACGACCGTCGTGCAGCACCAGTCCATCGACCGCCTGCGCAAGCGCGTGCGCGACGAACTGGCCGCGCGCACCGCCATGGAACTGGTCGCCGAAATGCCTCCCGAGCCGCCGGAACAGCACCTGCTGCGCCGCGCCGAGCTGGGCCAGGCGCTCGGCCAGTTGCTGGCCCGGCTGTCGCCGTCCGAGCGCCTGGCGCTGGTCCTGCATGAAGTGTTCGAATGCGACCATGCCGCCATTGCGGCGACGCTCGGCACCCGGACGGCCACCGCGCGCCAGCACCTTGCCCGCGCGCGCCGCCGTCTGCGCGCGCTCAGGGGAGAGATACCGCCGGATGAAAAACTGTGCCGCGACCTGATCCGCCGCTTCCAGATCGCGCTCGACAGTGTGGACGTAGCGGCCATGGTCAGCCTGCTCGCCGATGAGCAACCCATGTTCGTGCGCGCGGCACCGCAACTGCAACTGCAACTGCCACCGCGCAGCCGCGCCTGCGCCAACGACGCCTTCTACGCCCTGGCCGCCTAGCTTCCGGCCGACGGCTGGCTCGCCTTGAATACCGCCAGCTGAGCCTCGAAAGCACGCTGGTAGGCGGGCCGCGCTTCGCCTCGGCCCACATAGGCGGACAGGCTCGGAAATTCGTCGAGCATGCCGGACGGTTTAAGCCTGAGCAGCACCGACACCATCATCAGGTCGCCTACGCTGAACGCGCCATCGAGCCACTCGGCGTCGCCCAGCCGGGCGGACAGCTCGCGCAGGCGCGCACGCAGGCGGTCCTGCACCAGCGGCAGGCGTTGCTCCCACCACGGCTGGTCTCTCTCGAACAGTT
>CAMLHI010000481.1 GCA_946479705.1 uncultured Oxalobacteraceae bacterium | reverse complement strand
GGCCGCGCGCGCCGTCACGCGCCTGCTGGTCAATGTGATGCGCTCGATTCCCGAACTGGTATGGGCCTCGCTGCTGCTGGTGGCGGCCGGCCTGGGACCGTTCGCCGGCACCATGGCGCTGGCCGCGCACACCAGCGGCGTGCTGGGCCGCCTGTTCGCCGACGCACTGGAAAACGCCGAACCGCTGCCAGAAGCGTCGCTGCGCAATAACGGCGCCGCGCCGCTGGCCGCCTTCCTGTATGCGACGCTGCCGCAAACCCTGCCGCAGATGCTGTCCTATACCCTGTACCGCTGGGAGAACAACATCCGCGCGGCCGCCGTGCTGGGCGTGGTGGGCGCCGGCGGACTCGGACAAATGCTGAAATACCACCTGTCGCTATTCCAGATGCAGAGCGCGGCCACGGTGATCCTCGCCATGCTGCTGCTGGTCGCGCTGGTCGACGCCTTCAGTTTCGCGCTGCGGCGCGCCCTCACCCGCTAAAGATACCTTCCTCATGCTCGAACTGCGCAACGTCAGTAAAACCTACAACGGCCGCGCAGTACTGAGCGGCCTGTCGCACACGTTCAAGGCGGGCGAACTGGTGGCCATCATGGGCGAATCGGGGGTGGGCAAATCGACCCTGCTGAACCTGATCGCCGGCCTCGATACGCCCGACAGCGGCGAGATCGTCATCGACGGCCAGCCCATGTCGGCGCTGGACGACAATGCCGCCACCGCGCTGCGGCGCAGCCGCATGGGTTTCGTCTTCCAGGCCTTCCACGTGCTGCCGCACCTGACGCTGGAACAGAACGTGGCGCTGCCGCTGCTGCTCAACGGCGCCGCGCGCGCACGCGCCACCACGATGCTCGATGCGGTCGGCCTGGCCGGACGCGGCGCCGATTTTCCGCGCCAGCTCTCCGGCGGCGAACTGCAGCGCGTGGCCATCGCGCGCGCCCTGGTGCACCGCCCCGCCCTGGTGCTGGCCGACGAACCGACCGGCAACCTCGATCCGGACACCGCCCGCAGCATCCTGCAATTGCTGCGCGCCGAAATTCGCGCCAGCGGGGCCAGCGCCATCATGGTCACACATTCCCACGCCGCCGCCGCAATCGCGGAAAAATTGTTAATATTGTCAGGCGACGCGTTACATATTGTGTCCAATATGCAAAAAAGCGTGGATTTCTCACCTTAAATCTACCAACTTTGCTCCACGCATATTCTTATAGTAGTATTATCAAACGAATCCGGCGCGCATTAAATATATCCAAATGTAACGACGGATTCTGGTGACAATAGCAAACTTGGAGGAGTGCGATGAACGTACGACAGAAGAAACTGGAAATGATCGAGGCGATGAACCGCGCACGTGCGCTCGAACCATCGAGCTTTGTGCCTAACAAGCTGCTCGACACCTTGATCGAAAAAATGAATCTGAAGAACGATGCGGAACTGTGCCGTGTACTGGAAGTGCAGCCCCCCATCATCAGCAAGATTCGCCACCGCAAACTGGCCGTCGGCGCCACGATCCTGCTGCGCATGCACGAGAAATCGGACATGAGCATCCGCGAATTAAAGGATCTGTCGAGCGCGTCGATGCACTGATCGTCCACCGGACGAACAGTCAGCCGACGCCGCGCGACATCGACGGCGTCACATGACGGTACCGCATCGTACCGGCATCAGTACAGTATCAATAGCTGTCAACAGCTATCCGTAGCGCCTGCATCTGCACCCAATCCCCGTGCGGCATGCTCGCTACTCGACGCCATAGTGCCTGGCGTAGCGACTGTCCAGATTTGCCAGCGGCAGCATCAGGAACAAGTCAGCACTTTCAAAATCAGGATCCCATGCCGGCTCACCACAGAGCCAAGCACCCGAACGCGTGTAGCCCTTGATCAGCGCGGGCACGGACGGCGCGCGCGCCGGCTCCAGCGCCTGGATCGGAAATGGCAGGTGCGGCGTGACCCGGTATTCCGGCGGCGCCGCATGGGTCTTCAGCAGCGACTGGTAGACCGCGATGGCATTGTGCCCGCCGTCGGCCACGCTCATGCTCGCGCACCCGACCAGATAATCGCAGCGCTCGCGCCGCATGTACTCGGCCAGCCCGGCCCACAGCAGCATGATCACGCTGCCGCCACGGTACTCGGGATGGATGCAGGCGCGCCCCGCTTCCACCATGCGGCTGCGCAGATGGTTCAGGCGGCCCAGGTCGAATTCGTTCTCGGAATAGAAACGGCCGATGCGGTGCGCGCGCGCGGCGCTGAGCACGCGGTAGGTGCCCACCACCTTCAAGGTCACCGACTCGCGCACGATCAGGTGGTCGCAATGGGCATCGAATTCGTCGCAGTCGAGCCGATCGGGGTTTTCCAGCGCGCTCAGGCCCATCGACTCGATGAAGACCTTGTAGCGCAGGCGCTGCACTTCGCGTACATCATGCTCGCTGGAGGCCATGCTCAATACCAGCCGTGGCGATTGCTGACGCGTCTCTTGGGAGGTGATCAGGTTTTGCATGCTTCGTCCTTTCTATGGCGACGAAGACAGCCTAACCGGCCTATTTTTCAGGAAGATGACAGGCGCGTGTCGTGCGGATGACACGCGCCGGGTGTGACAATGTAACAGCCAGCCGCACCAATATAGTGCAATTCTGTTAAGTTTCGGTTTTTGGACGCCCGGTTTTCAATTGCGGCAATGTTGCGAGCACTTTTTGCAGGGCTGCCGTGTCGAGCTTGGCAATCAAGGCCACACCGACGCGCAGCAATTCGCTTTTCTTGATGTCGATGCCGGCCTTCAGGCAAGTCTTTTTCACCTGGCCGAGCACAGCGTATTCGTCTTCCGGCATGGTGAAGCTGTCGCGTACCAGCTTGGGTTTGCGCAGCTTCGGTTCCGGCGCTGGCTTGACCTTGGGTGCCGGCTTGGCCTTTGGCGCCGGCTTGGCGGCCGCCTTCGGGGCGGGCTTGGCGGCGGCTTTCGCGGCCGGCTTGGCGGCCTTCTTCGGCGCTGCCTTCACGGCCTCGGCCGGCTTGG
>CAMLHI010000480.1 GCA_946479705.1 uncultured Oxalobacteraceae bacterium | reverse complement strand
TTACAGGGAACGGCCGTCGAAATGCTCCACCGGCAAGGCGGCCAGATCGACGCCTTCCAGGCAATTGACATTGACCGCCGCCATCTTCGAACCGTCCGGCCCGATGCCTTCGCCGAAGGCATGGATGCCGCAGGTGGTGCAGAAATGGTGTTCGATCACATGCTTGTGGAACATATAGGTGCTGTATGCGGCCGGGTCGGTGCGCAGGGTGAGCTGGGCGCGCGGCAGGAACCAGTACAGCGCGCCCTTGCGCCGGCAGATCGAACAGTTGCAGGCCACAACACCCTTCAGTTCACCTTCCACGTCGTACGCCACTTTCCCGCAGTGACAGCTTCCCTGATAGCGCATGGCCATTCCCTTTCAAAAAATTATTGCTGTTGTTGCGCCTCGATTTGCTGGCGCAGCTTTTCTTCCTGCTCGCGCAGCTCCGGCGTGAATTCCGCGCCGAAATCTTCCGCGGCGAACACCTGGCGGATCTCGATCTCGGAATCGCTCTCCATCGGATTCGGGCAACGCTTGACCCACTCGATGGCCTCTTCCTTCGACTTGACCTGGATGAGCCAAAAGCCCGCGATCAGCTCGTTGGGCGGACCGAACGGGCCTTCGATCACGGTGCGGTTCTTGCCGGAAAAGCGCACGCGCGCGCCTTTGGAACTGGGATGCAAGCCTTCGCCGGCCAGCATGACGCCGGCCTTGACCAGTTCCTCGTTAAATTTTCCCATCTCCGTGAGCAAGGTTTCGCTCGGCATCTTGCCCGCTTCGGATTCGGGGCTGGCTTTTACGATGATCATGAATTTCATGATGATTCTCCGCTTGTTATTGGCGCCTAGTTTAGCCGCACTGCTTGGCCATGTTGGCTTTTATTTCATTCTCGCTCAGGTCTTGCTTGTGGGTCGCGATGGCCCAGCAATGGCCGCTGGGATCGGTGATGAGGGAATAGCGGTCGCCCCAGAACATATCGGTCGGCGCCATGCGCACGGCCGCGCCCGCCTCCACGGCGCGGCCGAAGGCGGCATCCACGTCTTCCACGTACAGGTGCAGGGTGACCGGCGTGCCCTTGAGCGCCAGCGGCCCGGTCGCCTGGCACTCCTCCATTTCGTCCATCAGCATCAGCTTGGAGTCGCCGATGCTCATCAGGCCGTGCATGAGCTTGCCGTTCGGTCCCATCAGGCGCGCCAGTTCCTGGGCGCCCAGGGCGCGCGCATACCAGTCCATGGCGGCAGGGGCGTTGGCGCAGATGATGTGCGGCGTGATGGTGTGCATGCCGTCGGGAATTGCTTTAACAGTCGAGCTTGCCATGATGATTCTCCTTGAAAAGTCGTTGTAAGCGGGATCGCTTATGAGGACGACGTTTCGGCGGCGGGAAAATCGACAGGATCGACTGGTTTTTTTAGAAAATTTTTAACGCACTCAAGCGTTCAGGCTGCGTAAATACACCCACGGAAATATTCCACGCTCATGGCCATCGCTGAAGACCAGCTGCACGCCATAGCTGCCGATCGGATTGATCTGCTCGATCCACACCGCGTCCGGCGCCGCCAGCCTGCCCTGGCGGCGCGCCGCTTCGCACTCGGTGCACTTGCAGCTGTCGCGCAGCAAGCGGTTGGACAGGCGCTGCGCCTGCCCATCGGTCCACTCGATGGTGAGCATGGCGGCGCTGCGGCTATTGCTCAGCGATTGGGGCAGCATGGCCCTCACCCGCCGATCTGCGTCAGGGCCAGCCGCACCGCCTTGCGCACTTCCGGATCGGCATCCTGCTCGGCCAGGCGCAGCGCCGGCAGGGCCGCGGCATCGCCCAGTTCGCCCAAGGCCAGCGCCGCTTCCTTGCGCAGATTGCTGATGGAATGCTCCAGCACGCCGGCCAGGGACGGCAGCGCCGCGCCGAAGCGCAGCCGGCCGAGGCTGCGCGCGGCGCGCAGGCGCACCTGCCAGTAGCTGTCCTGCAAAGCTTGCACGAGGGCCGGGCCGGCCGCCTGCCAGCCCAGCTTGCCCAGGGTGGTGGCAGCTTCCTCGCGCACCTGCCAGGCGGGATCGGACAAGCCGGCCAGCAAGGCCGGCCAGGCCAGCTCGCCGCTGCCGAAGCCGAGCGCGCCGATGGCCGCGCGGCGCACTTCCGCGTCGGCATCGCCCGCGGCCACGCGCGCCAGCGGCCCCAGCGCCTGCGCCGCCTTGAGATAGCCGAGCACGGCCACGGCTTCACGGCGCACCCCGGCGTCGGCATCGCCCAGCGCGGCCAGGGCCGGCTCCAGGCTGGCCGGCGCCTTCAGTTCGCGCAGGGCGCGCAATACGGCGGCGCGCGCGAAACTCTGGACATTGGCCAGCCGAGGCAGCAGCACGGCGGCCGATTCGCTGCGTTTCACTTCGCTCAGGCTGTGCGCGGCGGCGGCGCGCACCTCCGCCGAGGTGTCGGCCAGCGCCAGCACCAGGGCGGCCACGCCCTCGTCGGTCTCGAATTCTTCCAGCGCGCGCGCCGCTTCCAGGCGCACCTCGGCGGCCGCGTCGCCCAGCGCCCGCACCAGCCAGGGAGCGAGGCGCTCGTCGCCATGGTCGGCCAGGTCGCGCACGGCGATCAGGCGCACGGTGCTGTCGGGCGCGGCCAGGCGCGCCTGCAGGTCCTGCACGTCGATATCTTCGTCAAACGATGTATTCACGATCAAACCTTTCGAAACTTGTTAGATGACCAGCTGCATGCGCTGGGAACGCGGCGCCGCGCCCAGGGGCGACAGGCGCGCCAGAGGCTGGCTGGACGGGTGCAGCAAGTCAAGGCAATGACGTTTGAGCGCCGTGAACTGCTGGGACGTCACCACCTCGGCACTGCGCGGGCGGGCGAAAGCCACATCGATCTCGTCGACAATGCGGCCCGGGCGCGGGCTCATCACCAGGATGCGGTCGGCCAGGAACAGCGCCTCCTCGATATCGTGGGTGATGAACACGATGGTCGTGCCGACCCGCTCCCACACGTCCAGCAGCAATTGCTGCATCATCAGACGGGTCTGCGCGTCCAG
>CAMLHI010000479.1 GCA_946479705.1 uncultured Oxalobacteraceae bacterium | reverse complement strand
GTGACGCCAGCGCCGTCCTTGACGTTTGCCGGAGCATCAATGCCCGGCTTCTCGTTCGTTGTTCCGGATTTTTATACGTCGACGACTTTACGCAATAGGCCCGGCGACACTCTCCACTGCTCGCCATCGCAGAGCAAGGAGTAGGTCTTTGTGTTCATGCGGGTGATGGTGCCGATGCGTTCACGCAAATGCTTGTCAGTGAAGCTCACGGTATCGCCCAGCTTGAATGCGGCCATATCAGCACGGCGTGGTGGAACCTGTGCTGCGTGTTCGGCACGCTGGGCCGGATCGGCCACAATGGCGGCGTAGGGCAGTTTCCAACGCGTTCGCGTGATGTCGTCCTGGACCGTCGCAGTTGTGGGATGGAATTGGAGCACGCGTCCAGGCGCCAAGGTGCCGCGACGGTGGTCGAAATACATGACCTGTGCGCCAAGATGCAGATGGCGTCGTACTTCAAGGATGCGTTGCGGATCGCTTAGCATCTGGCTGACGGCCAGGCTCAGTTGATACAGGTCGATGCTGGGAGCGATGCGTAGGGCATCAATAAGGCGGGTATCCATGGCGCCAGTTTATCGCAACCGGCGTTGCCTCAGACTGGTTACCGGCGTAATTGATCAGCCACGTTCCATGGCAACAAGTCGGCAACCCGCTTGACCGGATAGTCGGCAATGTGCGTGAGCACAAGGCGCAGGTAGGCCCGCGGATCGATGCCATTGAGTTTGGCACTGACGATCAGCGAGTACATGGCGGCGGCGCGCTCGCCGCCGCTGTCGGAGCCGAAGAACAGGAAGTTCTTGCGGCCGAGGCAGCACGTCCGTAGCGCGTTCTCGGCGATGTTATTGTCTATCTCGGCAGTCCCGTCATCGCAGTAGTACACCAGCGCCTGCCACTGGTTGAGCATGTAGTTGATCGCTTTCGTGGTATCGGACTGCGTGGACAGGGTGAGCAATCGGGCGCGCAGCCAGACTTCAAAGTCGTCAAGCAGGGGGCGCGCCTGCGCCTGCCGTATGCGCCGCCGATGATCCGGCAGCTGGCCGCGAATCTGCTCCTCGATTGCATACAGTTCGCCGATCCGTCGGAGTGCCTCCGTGGTGGTCACGGTCGCCTTGCGCACGTGCAGATCGTGAATCTTGCGACGCGCATGTGCCATACACGCCGCTTCGCGCACGCGGCCATCGGCAAAGATTTTATCGTAGCCCGCGAATGCATCCGCCTGCAGAACACCGCTGAAGTTGGCCAAGTGCGACTGCGGGTGCTGTCCCTGGCGATTCGGCGTGTAAGCGAACCAGGCGGCCGGCGCGGCCGCCGATCCCGCGCGTCGATCATCGCGCACGTAGACCCACAGGCGTCCCGTTTTAGTCTGCCCATTTCCCGGCGCGAGCACCGGCATTGGCGTGTCGTCCGAATGCACTTTGCCCGGCTGCAGCACATACTGCCGCAGCGCGGCGACCAGGGGCCGCATCAGCGCCTCGCAACTCCCGCTCCAGCGCGCCATCGTCGAGTGGTCAAGTTCGACGCCATCACGGGCGTGCATGACGCTCTGGCGATAGAACGGCTGATGGTCGGCGAACTTCGCGACGAGCATGTGTGCAAGCAAGCCTGGTCCGGCAATACCGCGCTCGATAGGACGGCTCGGCGCCGGCGCCTGCACGATATGGTCGCAGCAGGCACAAGCCTTCTTGCGCCTGATATGGCGAATCACTTTGAAGGCCGAATCGATGATTTCCAGCTGCTCGGACACATCCTCACCCAAGGGCTTGAGCTTGCCGCCGCACTCGGAGCAAGCCTGGTCGGGCGGGTCGATGATGTTGTCTTCACGCGGCAGGTGCGCCGGCAGCGCCTGGCGCGCCACCTTGCGCGCGCCGGCTACTGGCGGTGCAGCCGTCGTCTGGACGTTCGCGCTGTCGTCCGCAATGAGATCCTCCAGCCGTGTCTCCAGCTGCTCGATCTTGCGATCGAGCTTCTCGGATTTGCGGCCGAACTGCATCCGTTTGAGTTTGGCCAGCTGGAGCTTGAGCTGCTCAATTTCGAGCGCGCGCACATTGAGCGCCTGCTCGAGCGTCGTGACGGTATCGCGCAGCTGTCGCACTTCGCCATCGCGTTGGAGCAGCAATGCCTTAAGGGCATCGATGTCGTCTGGGAGGGAGGCGGCGCGGGAAGGCATGCGCGGAGTTTACGCGCATGTTCCAACGTTTACAACACCGACATGAGGGGTGCCGTGCGCTCCGGCTGCTTCCAATTGATCCCTTCCAGTAGCATGGCCAGTTGAGCCGGCGTCAGATGGACCTTGCCGTCAGTGGCCTGCGGCCAGACGAAGCGGCCATGTTCGAGCCGCTTGGCGAACATGCACAAGCCATCCCCACTGGACCACAGCAGCTTGATGACGTTGCCGCGCCGGCCGCGAAACACAAAGACATGGCCGCTAAACGGATTGTCCTGCAGCGCGCTTTCCACGATGGCCGCCAGACCGTTGAAGCCGCAGCGCATGTCCGTGAAGCCTGCCGCGATCCAGATGCGTGTACCCGCCGGCAGCCCGATCATGAACGCAGGCTCGCAAAGATAGTCCGTAGCAACGCCGGACTGACACCGTCACGCACGCGAACGACCGCATCGGCGAAGACGATCTCGATCGGCTCCGATACCACAGAGGCCGGCGCCGGCCGTGCCGTCACCTCCACCTGGGCAGGCGGAGCGGTAACCTCGACCGGCAGCAGCTTCGGCGCCATGTGGGTCACCTCCTCGAACAGACCGGCACGAAACTCCCGCCGCCATTTGAATACCATGTTCGCGTTGACCCCATTCGCCATCGCCAGCTTGGAAACAGATACGCCGGCTTCGCATGCGGCAACGGCGAGACGTCGCTTGAATTCGGCCGGATAGTTCGGTCGTCCTTTCCGGCTTCCCGGTTTCAGTTCAGTGTCCAAAGTAGTTCCCATCATAAAAGTAGTGGGAACTACTCTGGGCTGTAGCGTCAGCTACGTCCAGACGTCGGTGGCGTCACGCTTAC
>CAMLHI010000478.1 GCA_946479705.1 uncultured Oxalobacteraceae bacterium | reverse complement strand
TGCGTGACGCCGTCGCACATGGCGGGCACGCCGCCGGCGAACTGGGCCACCGCGTCGACCGCGCGCACGGCTTCCTTGATGATCTTGGGGAAGTGCTCGAAGGGCTGGTGGGCCGACAGCATGTCGTTGTAGGACGAAACGATCGCCACCGAGGGCTTCTTGTCCTGCTTGAGTTTGAGCTTGTCGTTGGCCGGGAAGGCGGCAAAGCCGTGGGCCAGGTTGGTGCACGACAGCGCGCCGCGCTGCACGCCCTGGATACGGGCCGCATCGAGGTGGGCCAGATAGGCAGCGCGCGAGGCGCGGCTGCGCTTGATGATCCGCTCGGTCACCGATTGAACTACTGGGTGCAGCGCCATAGTAAGTCGTTCCTTATGAGATTATTGCCTGAAATTTTACTACAAATATGCTCGAAACCATACCGTTTAATGGTCTAGCTTGCACCTTCCGGCCACAAATTGCAAGTTCAACGGTGCGTCCCGGCGGCGGCACGGGGCCGTTGAAACGGTCATGCCCTCGCTCTGGCGCGGCGTTTTTTTGTAGTGAATTTACGAATTTTTCCTGTATTATCCGATAACCATTTCCCACATCCAAGCAACCCACGCCATGGCCCAACCTTCCCTGACCTCCACCGCCGGCTACCAGGCCCTCGAAAACCACGCCATCGAGGCCGAAGACTGGCAGTTGCGCGCACTGTTCGCCGCCGACGCCACCCGCTTCCCCAGCCTGACCGTCGATGCGGCCGGCCTGTTCCTCGACTATTCGAAGAACCGCCTGAACGCCGACACGCTCGCACTGCTGACGGCCTTGGCCAGGGAGCGCGGCGTGGAAGCCCAGCGCGACGCCATGTTCCGCGGCGAGCGCATCAACAACACCGAAAACCGCGCCGTGCTGCACACCGCCCTGCGCGCGCCGCGCACGCCGGAACTGACGGTCGACGGCCAGAACGTCAGCGCCGACGTGCACGCCGTGCTCGAACGCGTGCGCGTGTTCAGCGAAGCGGTGCGCAGCGGCGACTGGCTCGGCCACACTGGCAAGCCGATCACCGACATCGTCAACATCGGCATCGGCGGCTCCGACCTCGGCCCCAAGATGGTGTGCCTGGCGCTGCGCCAATACGCCCACCCGCGCCTGACCATGCACTTCGTCTCCAACGTCGACGGCCACGACATGGACGCCGCGCTCGGCCGCGTCGATCCCGAGACCACCCTGTTCATCGTCGCCTCCAAGACCTTCACCACCGCCGAAACCATGATGAACGCGCAGACCGCGCGCGCCTGGTTCCTGCAGCACGCCGGGGAAGACGCGCTGGCCAGTCACTTCGTGGCGGTATCGACCAACACGGAAGCGATCAAGAAATTCGGCATCGACCCGGCCAATATGTTCCCGTTCTGGGACTGGGTCGGCGGGCGCTATTCGGTGTGGTCGGCGATCGGCCTGCCGGTGGCGCTGTGCGTCGGCTTCGGCTACTTCAGCGACCTGCTGGCCGGCGCCCACGCCATGGACACCCACTTCCGCGAAGCCCCGCTGGACAAGAACATGCCGGTGCTGCTGGCCCTGATCGGCTTGTGGAACCGCGAATTCCTCGGCTGCGGCTCGGTCTCGATCGCCCCTTACCACCAGGACCTGTCGCGCTTCCCGGCCTACCTGCAGCAGCTCGACATGGAAAGCAACGGCAAGCGCGTCACCAAGGACGGTGTGCCGCTCGAAGTGGAAACCTGCCCGGTCATCTGGGGCGACTGCGGCACCAACGGCCAGCACGCCTACTTCCAGCTGCTGCACCAGGGCACCGACATCATTCCGATGGACTTCATCGCCGCCCTGCGTCCGGCCCACGAATACGCCAACCACCACGCCGCGCTGCTGGCCAACTGCTTCGCCCAGTCGGAAGCCTTCATGAAGGGCAAGAGACTGGACGAAGTGCGCGCCGACCTGCAGGCGCAAGGCCTGTCGCTGGCCGAGATCGAACGCCTGGCGCCGCACAAGACCTTCCCCGGCAACCGCCCCAGCAACACCATCCTGATGGAGTACCTGACCCCGTACACCCTGGGCGCGCTGATCGCCCTGTACGAGCACAAGACCTTCGTGCAAGGCGTGATCTGGGACGTGAACAGCTTCGACCAGTGGGGTGTCGAGCTGGGCAAGGTGCTGGCCAGGCAGATCGAAAACGAACTGACCGGCACCGCCCTGCCGGAACAGCACGACAGCTCGACCAACGGCCTGATCGCCATGGCCAAGGCAGCGGTGTGAACATGAGCGAGCTCGATGTCAAGGTCGTGTACGACGCGCCGATGCAGGTCGGCGAATGCCCGCTGTGGAGCCCGGCCGAACAGGCGATCTACTGGGTCGACATCAACGGCTTCACGGTGCACCGCGTCACGCCATCGACCGGCGAACATCGCGAATGGCGCTTCGACAGCGAACCGGCCACCCTGGCCCTGCACGCACAGGGCGGGCTGGTGGTGGCGCTGCGGCGCGGCTTCGTGCATCTCGATACCGAAAGCGGCGCCGTCACCGACATCGCCGCCGCGCCCTATGACACGGCCACCACGCGCTTTAACGATGGCCACGTGGACGCTGCCGGACGCTTCTGGGTCGGCACCATCTACGAGCCGCGCGACCGCCTGGCCGCCGAGATGTACAGTCTCGAAAAAGGTGTGGTCAGCCTGAAGTGGTCGGGTGGCGTGATGAACTCGAACGGACTGGGCTTCGCGCCGGACAACAACTTCCTGTACCACGCCGATACGGCGGGGCACCGCATCAACCGCTACCGCTTCGACCTGGAGTCCGGCACCGCATCCGATGTCACGCTGTTCCAGCAGTTCGACAGCGACAAGAAGGCGCCCGGCTACGGCGGCCGTCCGGATGGCGCGGCGGTCGACAGCGAAGGCGCGTACTGGATCGCCATGTTCGAAGGCGGACGCCTGCTGCGCTTCGCCCCGAGCGGCGAGCAGCTCGATGAAATCAAGTTGCCTCTGCGCTGCCCCACCATGATGGCCTTCGGCGGCGA
>CAMLHI010000477.1 GCA_946479705.1 uncultured Oxalobacteraceae bacterium | reverse complement strand
AGCCGCCGCGCAGGATGGTGGCGTTGCCGCTCTTGATGCACAGGCCGGCCGCGTCGACGGTGACGTTGGGGCGCGCTTCGTAGATGATGCCGATCACGCCCAGCGGCACGCGCATCTGGCCGACCTGGATGCCGGTCGGGCGGTACTTCATGTTCGAGATTTCGCCGATCGGATCGGGCAGCGCGGCGATCTGGCGCAGGCCTTCGACCATGGTGTCGATGGCCTTGTCGGACAGCGCCAGGCGGTCCAGCATGGCCTCGGCCAGGCCGGCCTGGCGGGCCGCGTCGAGGTCGAGCTGGTTGGCCGCGCGCAGCTGGGCGGCGTCGCGCCGGACCGCCTCGGCGATCAGCAGCAGCGCGCGGTTGCGGGTGGCGCTGTCGGCGCGGGCCATGCCGCGCGATGCGGCGCGGGCCTGGCGGCCTACCTGGGTCATGTACTCTTGGATATCCATCGTTTCTCTTTTACCGTCGTTTAACCACGGGCCACTCGGAGGCCCAGCTGCAGCATCGCATCCCATGCGTCGCCCGCGAACGCTTTCGCGCGCAAGCCCTTGACCATCCTGTCGACCTGCGCCGCTTCGCGCATGGCCGTCTCCAGCGTGGCCAGCGAAATGCGCCGCAGGGCCGGGTCCATCAGGCGCTCGCGCGGCCCCCAGATCCGGTATTCCTTGAGCAGCGCGGCCAGCGGCCGGCCTTGCGCCATGGCGGATTTCAATTTTAACAGCGTCCGGATTTCTTCGGCGACGGCCCATAAAACCAGCGGCAGCGCCTCGCCCTCGCCCTTCAAGCCTTCGAGCATGCGCACCAGCCGCGCGGCGTCGCCCGACAGCATCGCCTCGGACAGCTTGAACACGTCGTAGCGCGCCACGTTGAGCACCGCGTCGTGCACCTGCTCGAAGCTCAGCTTGCCCGGCTCGTGCAGCAGGCCCAGTTTCTGGATTTCCTGGTGCGCCGCCAGCAGGTTGCCTTCGACCCGGTCGGCGATGAAGTCCAGGCTCTGGCGGTCGGCGCTCTGGCCCTGGGCGGCCAGGCGCACGCCGATCCAGGCCGGCAGCTGGGCGCGTTCGACCGCGGGGATCTCGATGTACACGGCGGCCTGCTGCAGGCTGCCGACCCAGGCCGCCTTGGCGGTCTGCCAGTCCAGCTTGGGCAGGGTGATCAGGGTCAGGTTGTCGGGACTGAGGTCCTTGGCGTAGGCCTGCAGCGCTGCGCCGCCATCCTTGCCCGGCTTGCCGGTGGGGATGCGCAGTTCGATCAGCTTCTTGTCGCCGAACAGGGAGAGCGCCTGGTTGGCCGCCAGCAGTTCGCCCCATTTGAAGGTACGCTCGACCGTCAATACATCGCGCTCGGTGTAGCCGCTGGCGCGCGCGGCGCGGCGGATCTTGTCGGCCGCCTCCAGCGCCAGCAGGTGCTCGTCGCTGGAAATCACATACAGCGGGGCGAGCGACTTGGCGAGGTGGCCTTCGAGGGCATCGACGCGCAGCTGCATGGTCAGGACGGCTTGACCGCCGCCAGGCGGCGCATGATCTGCTGCACCAGGTCGGTCTGCATGTCGCGGTACAGCAGCGCTTCTTCCGATTCCTTGGCCAGCACCTGGGTTTCGTTGAAGGTCAGCGGGCGCTTGAGGTTGATCTCGGTGGGACCCAGCAGCTCGGCGCCCTTGGGGTCGCGCACGCGAAACACCAGGGTGTAGGTGAGCAGGTATTCGCGCACCCGGCCCTGGCTGTTGAGCGAGAGGATGGTCTTGTTGCGGGTTTCCGAGAGCACGTCGAACAGCGCTTCGGCCTTGGAGGCGTCGCTCACCACTTCCACCTGGTCGCCGGCGCGCAGGTTGCGGCGCAATTCGGTGCCGAGCGCCGAGGTGTCGGAAAAGGCCAGGAAGATGGTCTTGAACGGCATGCTGTAGCTGCCGCCCGAGCCGCGCAGCTGGAAGCCGCAGGCCGACACGGCGGCGGCCAGCACCAGCAGGGTGAGGAGGCGCTTCATCGTCTACACCACGATGTTAATCAGCTTGCCGGGCACGACGATCACCTTCTTCGGCGCCGCGCCTTCCATGAACTTCTGGGCCGCCTCCGAGGCCAGCGCCAGCGCTTCGATGGCGGCCTTGTCGGCATCCTTGGCCACCTTGACCGAGCCGCGCAGCTTGCCGTTCACCTGGATCATCATCTCGATCTCGGCCTGTTCGAGCGCGGCCGGGTCGACCTGCGGCCACTGCGCGTCGAGGATATCGCCGTGGACCTTGGCGTAGCCGAGTTCCTGCCACAGCACGTGGGTGATGTGCGGCGCCACCGGGTTGAGCACGCGCAGGAAGATCGACAGGCCTTCGGCCACCACGGCCGCGCTGGCCGCGCCGTCCGGCAGCTTGGCCGATTCGAGCGTGTTGAGCATCTTCATGCAGGCCGAGACGACGGTGTTGTACTGGATGCGCTTGAGGTCATAGTCGGCCTGCTGCAGCACCTTGTGCAGCTCGCGGCGCAGGGTCTGGTGCACCTCGGCCGGGGTCTCGCGCACGTCGGTCGCCAGGGCCGCAGCCACGCGGCCCGACTGGGCATGGGCATAGGCCCACACGCGGCGCAGGAAGCGGCTGGCGCCTTCGACGCCGCTGTCGGACCATTCGAGGGTCTGCTCGGGCGGCGCGGCGAACATGGTAAACAGGCGCGCGGTGTCGGCGCCGTACTGCCCGATCTGGGCGGCCGGGTCGATGCCGTTGTTCTTCGACTTGGACATCTTCTCGGTGCCGCCGATGTGCACCGGCTGGCCGTCGGCCGTGAGCTTGGCGCCGTGCGGACGGCCCTTCTCGTCCAGGGTCAGGTCGACGTCGGCCGGGTTGAACCAGGTCTTCTTGCCGGCTTCGTCTTCGCGGTAGTAGGTCTCGTTGAGCACCATGCCCTGGGTGAGCAGGTTCACGAAGGGCTCGTCGAACTTGACCAGGCCGAAGTCGCGCATCACCTTGGTCCAGAAGCGCGCGTACAGCAGGTGCATGACGGCGTGCTCGATGCCGCCGATGTACTGG
>CAMLHI010000476.1 GCA_946479705.1 uncultured Oxalobacteraceae bacterium | reverse complement strand
CCCTGGGCGGCCAGCCCAAGCTGCGCCTGAAGGCCGGCAGCGAGCAAGCCTTCATCACCGACAACGGCGGCGAAATCATCGACGTGGCCGGCCTGCGGATTACCGATCCGGTCGCGCTCGAAGCGCAGATCAACCAGATCGTCGGCGTGATCGCGGTGGGCCTGTTTGCCGCGCGCGGCGCCAATGTCTGCCTGCTGGGTACGCCGGAAGGCGTGAAGACGCTGAGCTTTTAATTCGCCTGCCGGGCGTGCCCATCAAGCGTTTCGGCCGGGCTATCGCGCCAGGTGGTCCAGCTTGCCCTTTACGTTGGCCCACTGGCGCGCATCGGCCGGCGCATCCTTGCGCTCGTAGATCGGCTCCCATGCGGCCGCGAGCTCGCGATTGAGCACGATAAATTCACGCTGGTCTTCCGGCACATCCGCTTCCTGGTAGATCGCCTTGACGGGGCAGACCGGCACGCAGAGCGCGCAGTCGATGCAGTCGTCCGGCGAAATGGCGAGGAAGTTCGGGCCTTCGCGAAAGGCGTCCGCAGGGCATACCTCGACACAATCGGTGTGCTTGCAGCGGATACAGTTTTCCGTAACGACGAAGGTCATGCTTCCTCCTGCTCTGGATGGATGGCAAGCGCCACGAGAAAGCGCGACACCATATTGTAGGTGGCCACGACGCCAATCAATTCGACCGTCAGCTGGTCGCTTCTCAGTGCATCGCGCGCTGCATTGAAGACGGTGTCGCTGACCTTGATGTCCATCGTGACCGCGCGGATCAGCGCAAGGATGGCGCGTTCACCGGCATCGAAGGCAGTGCTATCGCCGGCAGCGCTCAGGGCGTCCAGCTGGGCCTGGGTGCCGCCAGCCTTGAGGAATTCCGGCGCGTGGTGATGGAACTCGTAGTGCGCGCCATTTAACAGGGCAACCTGGCATATCGCCAGTTCGCGCAGCCGCGGCCGCAGTTCGAGGTTGTTGCGCACGTCGCCGAGGAAGGCGTTCCATCCCCGCGCGAACGCCGGACTGTGCAGCAGCATGCGGTCGAGGTTGAGCAGGGAGCCGCCGCGGCGGGCGCGAATGGCGTCGATGATCGCCTTGGGTTCGGCAAGCTGCGGCGGTTGATAGGGAATGCGGGGCATGTTGTTCTCCTTGTCCTGCTTAAGCGGCCAGGGTCGATTCGGCGTCGCATGCCGCTACCGCGGCGGCAGGCCGGGCCGTCGCAGCGATGGCCGCATCGATCGATTCTCCCAGGCGCTCCACGATGGAATCGATGGTCGCCGCGCTGGCGATAAATGGTGGCGCCAGTAGCACATGGTCGCCGCTACTCCCGTCCCGCGTGCCGCCCATGGGATAGACCATCAGGCCGCGCGCCAGCGCCTCGGTCTTGATTCGGGCATGGAGCTGGCGCTTTGCCTCGAACGGCAGCTTGCGCTCGCGCTCGCTCACCAGTTCCACACCCTGGAACAGGCCGCGTCCGCGGATGTCGCCCACATGCGGATGGCCGGCGAAACGCGCTTGCAAGAGCTGCATCAGCTGCGCACCGCGTTCACGTACATTGGCTAGAAGATTGTCGCGGCGGACGATGCCTTGCACCGCCAGCGCGGCGGCGCAGGCCAGCGGATGGCCGATATAGGTGTGGCCGTGCTGGAATACGCCGGACCCGCTGGCGATGGCGTCGTAAATGTTGGCCCCCACGAAGGTCGCGCCGATCGGCGCGTAGCCGCCGCCCAGACCTTTGGCCACCGTCATCAGGTCAGGTGCGACCGATTCCTGTTCGCACGCGTGCAAGGAGCCGGTGCGCCCCATCCCGCACATGACTTCATCGAGGATCAGCAAGATGCCGTAGCGATCGCAGATGTCGCGAATGCGCCGGAAATATCCAGGCGCCGGAGGCACCGCGCCCAAAGTCGCGCCAACCACGGGTTCGGCGACGAAGCCGATCACGCTTTCCGGCCCCAGTTCGATCAGCTTCGCTTCCAGTTCGTCGGCGGCGCGCAAGCCGTATTGCTCGGGCGTCTCGCCGGGCTGGCGGTAGCGGTACTCGTAGCAGGGATCGATATAGTGGCTTTCCGTCAGCAGCGGCGCAAACTGCGCGCGGCGCCAGGCATTGCCGCCGACGCCAAGCGCGCCCAGCGTATTGCCGTGGTAGCTCTGGCGCCTGGCGATGAAGCGCCGGCGTTGCGGTTCGCCGCGTTCGACGAAGTATTGGCGCGCCAGCTTCAGTGCCGCCTCCACCGCTTCCGAGCCGCCGGAGACGAGATAGACATGCGACAGTCCGGGCGGGGCATACCGGATCAACTCTTCGCCCAGCGCTTCCGCCACGGGCGTGGTGAAGAAACTGGTATGGGCGTAGCACAGCGCCGCCATCTGCTTCTGCATCGCGGCAATGACTTCGGGATGCTGGTGGCCGAGGCAGGACACCGCAGCGCCGCCACTGGCATCGATATAGCGCTTGCCGTCCGCGCCGACGACATATTCCCCTTCGCCGCCAAGGGCCCGCGGATAGTCGTGATGGATCTGCCGGTGCAAGAGAAACGTCATGGCCGTCCCCCGGTGCCTGTGCGCGCCTCCGGCGCGGCGTGCACACCGCTGGCTGCGGCGCGGTGGTCCTGGCGCTCGAGCATGTGCACCACCTTGTGCCCGTGCGGCTGGTCCAGCTGGTCCTGATCGGTCTCGAAGAAAAATTTCTTTTCGCCGAAGGCCGGTACCAGGTCGTCCAGCCAGGTCGCTTCGGGGTCGAACTTGGCGTAGAAAGGCTTGCGTACCCAGTCCGGATTGCGCGCCTGCAGGAACTGCAGCGCAAACACCTTCTCGCCGCCGATGGTCACGATGCCGTCCACCGCTACCTTGCCGGGGAAGGCGCTCATCGACGGGCCGCGCACCGTGCGCGACAGGCCGGACACCTGCTGGTAAGCCGCCTGGAAGGTCTCGTAGGCCTTTGCCAGCGGCAGCGCGAAATAGTTCTTCGGCCCGGTGTCGCGCTCGACGAACATGTAGTACGGAATGGCGCCCAGGCGCACGCCGGT
>CAMLHI010000475.1 GCA_946479705.1 uncultured Oxalobacteraceae bacterium | reverse complement strand
ACTGGGGCCCGATCAGCCAGAACGGGCGCCTGCACGACCGCGCCAGCTACCGCTATTACTGGACCGTACTGCAACGCGCCAAGCTGGCCGGCCTGTGCCTGCCAGATACCGCGCTAGCCCTGCTCAATCCCGCACCTCAACCGGAGTCCATCTGATGCCCACCCTGCTCAAGCAATTCCTGGCCGCCGGCGCCGTCGCCTTCGCCGCCAGCGCCCTGTGCGCCGCGCCCGCCGCAGCCGCCGAACACAGCAAGCCCACCAAGACCAAGTCCGCCAAGGCCAAGCCGAAGGCCGAGGAACATCCCAAGGCGGTCGACGTGACCGGCAACCCGGACGCCGACGAGCCGGACATCGCCGACACCGTGACCACCGAATTCAACTGCGAGCTCGGCAACAAGGTCACCATCTACCAGAACGAAAATGACGACGGCCACATCGCCCTGCGCTGGAAAAAGCGCCTGCACCGCCTGACCCGCGTCGGCACCACCACTGGCGCCCAGCGCTTCGAGAACGCCCTGTTCGGCCTGGTGTGGATCGGCATTCCTTCCAAGGCCATGCTGCTCGACTCTAAACTGAACCGCCAGCTCGCCAACGAATGCCAGAACGCCGCCCAGTCCAAGGCGGCCGCATCGCCCGCCCCCGCCGTTAGCCAATAAAATACCCCACTGAAGGAGAGGTCATGTCCCGCAACACCTTAAACACGCTCAAGGATTTCAAACTGTCGGCCGGTCAGAAAGGCAAGTTCTACTCGCTGCCCGCGCTGGAGAAAAGCCTGGGCGTGAATGTATCGCGCCTGCCGGTGTCGATCCGTATCGTTCTCGAGTCCGTGCTGCGCAATTGCGACGGCAAGAAGGTCACCGAAGAACACGTCAAGCAATTGGCGAACTGGAGCCCGACTGGTGACCGTACCGACGAGATTCCTTTCGTCGTGGCGCGCGTGGTGCTGCAGGACTTCACCGGCGTGCCGCTGCTGGCCGACCTGGCCGCGATGCGCAACGTCGCCAACAAGATGGGCCTGAACCCCAAGAACATCGAGCCGCTGGTGCCGGTGGACCTGGTGGTGGACCACTCGGTCACCATCGACCATTACCGCGAGCCGAAGGCGCTGGACCTGAACATGAAGCTGGAATTCTCGCGCAACAACGAGCGCTACCAGTTCATGAAGTGGGGCATGCAAGCCTTCGACACCTTCGGCGTGGTGCCGCCGGGCTTCGGCATCGTCCACCAGGTCAACCTGGAATACCTGGCGCGCGGCGTGCACAAGGCCGGCGACACCTACTACCCTGACACCCTGGTCGGCACCGACTCGCACACCACCATGATCAACGGCATCGGCGTGGTCGGCTGGGGCGTGGGCGGCATCGAAGCCGAAGCCGGCATGCTGGGCCAGCCGGTCTACTTCCTGACCCCGGACGTGATCGGCGTGAACCTGTCGGGCGCGCTGCGCGAAGGCTGCACCGCCACCGACCTGGTGCTGACCATCACCGAAATGCTGCGCAAGGAAAAAGTGGTCGGCAAGTTCGTCGAATTCTTCGGCGAAGGCACCGAATCGCTGTCGCTGCCGGACCGCGCCACCATCGCCAACATGGCGCCGGAATACGGCGCCACCATGGGCTTCTTCCCGATCGACGACGCCACCGTCGAATACTTCGAAGGCACCGGCCGCACCAAGGATGAAATCACCGCCTTCCAGAACTACTACAAGGCGCAGAACCTGTACGGCGTGCCGAAGGCTGGCGAGATCGACTACACCCGCGTGGTCTCGCTCGACCTGTCCACCGTGACCCCGTCGCTGGCCGGTCCCAAGCGTCCGCAAGACCGTATCGAACTGGGCCTGGTGAAGTCGAACTTCAGCGAACTGTTTTCCAAGCCGACCACCGAGAACGGCTTCAACAAGAGCGCTGCCGACCTGACCAATGTGTACCAGACCAGCAATGGCGTGCACGTCAAGAACGGCGACGTGCTGATCGCCGCGATCACCTCGTGCACCAACACCTCCAACCCGAGCGTGATCCTGGCGGCCGGCCTGCTGGCCAAGAAAGCCGTGGAAGCTGGCTTGAGCGTCGCGCCGCACATCAAGACCTCGCTGGCCCCCGGCTCGCGCGTGGTGACCGAGTACCTGACCGCCGCCGGCCTGCTGCCTTACCTGGAGCAACTGGGCTTCGGCGTGACCGCCTACGGCTGCACCACCTGCATCGGCAATGCCGGCGACCTGACTCCGGAAATGAACGCCGCCATCGCCGAACACGACATCGTCGCCTCGGCTGTGCTGTCGGGCAACCGTAACTTCGAAGCGCGCATCCACCCGAACATCCGTTCGAACTTCCTGGCCTCGCCACCGCTGGTGGTGGCTTACGCCATCGCCGGCAACATGACGCGCGACCTGATGACCGAGCCGGTCGGCAAGGGCACGGGCGGACGCGACGTGTATCTGGGCGACATCTGGCCGACTTCGAAGGAAATCGCCGCCCTGATGAAGTTCGCCATGAACGCCGACACCTTCAAGACCAACTATGCCGACGTCAAGGGCGCTCCGGGTAAGCTGTGGGAAAACGTGTCGACCGTCAAGGGCCAGGTCTACAACTGGCCGAAGTCGACCTACATCGCCGAGCCGCCCTTCTTCGACGGCTTCGAGATGACCCCGAAAGCGGCCGCCACCGGCGTATCCGGCGCGCGCGCCCTGGGCGTGTTCGGCGACTCGATCACCACCGACCACATCTCCCCGGCCGGCTCGATCCAGGAAAGCGGTCCCGCAGGCAAGTGGCTGCTGGCCAACGGCGTGCAGAAAGCCGACTTCAACTCCTACGGCTCGCGCCGCGGCAACCACGAGATCATGATGCGCGGCACCTTCGCCAACGTGCGCATCAAGAACAAGATGATTCCCGCCAAGGCGGACGGTTCGGCGGTCGAAGGCGGCATCACGATTCACCAGCCTTCGGGCCAGCAGATGTCGATCTACGACGCAGCCATGAAGTATGTGGCCGACGGCGTGCCGACCATGATCTTCGGCGGCGAAGAGT
>CAMLHI010000474.1 GCA_946479705.1 uncultured Oxalobacteraceae bacterium | reverse complement strand
CCAACTTGCTTGACGCTAGTCAATCAGGCAGTCTATATTAATGACTCGCCAGTAAGTTACGGAAGCCGCCGCAATGCAATGCCCTCTCGAGTTGAAGCGCCGCTGGGAGCGCCGTAAAGACGCGCGCCCGCAGGAGCTGCTGGCCGCCGCCATCGACCTGTTCGTCGAGCGCGGCTTCGCCTCCACGCGCCTGGAGGATGTGGCCAAGCGCGCCGGGGTGTCCAAGGGCACCCTGTACCTGTATTTCGAGAACAAGGAAGAGCTGTTCAAGGCGGTGGTGCGCGAAGCCATCCTGCCCAGCCTGGGCGAAGCCGAGCTGACCGTGGCCGAGTTCGCAGGCAGCAGCGCCGACCTGCTGGGCGTGGTGGTGCACGGCTGGTGGGAACATGTCGGCGCGACCAAGGCGTCCGGCATCGTCAAGCTGATGATGGCCGAGGCCGGCAATTTCCCGGAACTGGCCATCTTCTACCACGAAGAAGTCATCCAGCGCTGGACTGTGCTGATCGAAGGCTTGCTCAGGCGCGGGGTCGAACGCGGCGAATTTCGCCCGATGGACGTGAGCGTCATGGTGCACGTGCTGATCGCTCCGGTGCTGATGATGGTGACCTGGAAGCATTCCCTGGGCGCCTGCGGCACGGGCGACCTCGATCCCCTTGTGTATATCAACACCGTCCTCGACGTCGCTCTGCATGGCATCCGGGTACCCCCGGCGCCGGCGCCGTGATGTGGCAAAAACGCCAAGTCGGCGTTTTCGAGCGTTCATGCCCTTCAAACTGCAGACTGTCGCAATTTCCTCCCCGCATAGGGGCATGTCGTTAAGATGTGCCTTCCATGGCCGTTCAACGATAAAATATCGGATTATTATTTTTCCGCCGAGTACAAAAGATGAATATCGAACAAGCCCGTTTTAACATGATTGAACAGCAAATCCGGCCATGGAACGTGCTCGACCAGGATGTGCTCGATCTGCTGCTGGTGGTCAAACGCGAACAATTCGTGCCGGCCGCCTACCAGAACCTGGCCTTTGTCGATACTGAAATCCCGCTGGCGGCCGGCGAAACCATGTTCACCCCCAAGCTCGAAGCACGCATGATGCAGGAACTGGGCGTGAAAAAACACGAAAACGTCCTCGAAATCGGCGCCGGCTCGGGCTATATGGCCGCGCTGCTGGCGCACAAGGCGCGCCATGTGACCACCGTCGAGATCGTGCCGGAACTGAAGGCCATGGCCGAGAAGAACCTGGCCAACGCCGGCGTCACCAACGTCACGGTGGAACAGGCCGACGGTGCCGACGGCTTCGGCCGCGGCGCCCCCTTCGACGTGATCGTCATCTCGGGTGCGCTGGAAGCGTTGCCGGAAGCCTTTCTCAAGCAGGTGAAGGTGGGCGGGCGCATCGCCGCCATCATCGGCCAGGCGCCGGTCATGTCGGCCCAGATCATTACCCGCGTCACCGAGACGGCCTACGACACCGTCAAGGTGTTCGAGACCAATGTGAAATTCCTGAAGGTGGCAGTGCAGCCTTCGCACTTCACGTTCTGATCGGCCAGGACATGAACCACCTGACCGCTCCCGAACTGGCCGCCTGGCTGTCCGACCCGGCGCGCCCGCGCCCGCTGCTGCTCGACGTGCGCGAAGACTGGGAATTCGCCACCTGCAAGATTGAGGGCTCGACCCAGATCCCGATGAACACGATTCCAGCACGCCTGCAGGAGCTCGACGAGGATGCCGAGATTGTCTGCATCTGCCATCACGGCGCGCGCAGCATGAGCGTAGCGGCTTTCCTGGAACGTAATGGCTTTACCAAGGTCACTAACTTGTCGGGCGGTATACACGCCTGGGCTGCGCAGGTCGACAGCACGATGCCGACGTATTGAGCGCGGCTCGGTCGGCGGCATTGGAACTACCTCGGCTTTTCGTTTCTTAACTTTCTTGATGACTCCGATGGAGAATGCAATGCAGAAACCCCTACTCGCCGTGCTGATCGCCAGCGCCTTCTTGACGCTGGACGCACAAGCTGCGGACTTGATTCAGGTCTACCAGCAAGCGCTGACCAACGACGCCGCCTATGCCAGTGCGCGCGCCTCGCTGGCGGCCGGGCGCGAGCGGGTGCCGCAGGGGCGTTCGCTGTTGCTGCCATCGGTACAGGCCAGCGGCAGCTTCACCAAGAACGATAGCGATTCCTCGCCGTGGAACGAGGGCCAGTCGGTGCTGCTGCCGAACGGCACCAGCACCACCGTCCTGGGCGGGAGCGCGAACAACCATTCGAGCGTGGCCACCATCTCGCTGGTGCAGCCCTTGTTTCGCTGGGCGAACTGGCAGACTTACGAGCAAAGCAAGCTGCAGGCGGCCGCCAGCGAAGCGGCTTTTGCCCAGGCCCAGCAGGACCTGATCACCCGCGTGGCCCAGGCGTATTTCGACGTGCTGGCCGCCCAGGACACCCTGGAACTGACGCGCGCGCAAAAGACCGCCACCACCGAGCAACTGGCCTCGGCCAAGCGCAACTTTGAAGTGGGCACCCAGACCATCACCGATACCCACGAGGCGCAAGCGGCCTACGATCTGGTGGTGGCGCAGGAATTCGCCGCCCAGAACGATCTGGAAAACAAGCGCAGCGCCCTGCAGGCGATCATCGGCACCGCGCCGAACGGTCTGGCCCCGCTCAAGCCGAGCGTGGTGCTGGTGGCGCCGGAACCGGCCGCGATCGATCCCTGGGTGTCGTCGGCGGAAAGCGCGAACTATGGCGTGACCAGTGCCCAGCTGAACTATGAAATGGCCAAGCGCGACATCCAGAAAAGCCGCTCGGGGCATTATCCGACCCTGGACTTGATCGCCACCGCCAGCCGCAACAAGGTCAGCGGCCAGTTCACCGGCGCCGGCACCACCGACAACAAGGCCGTCGGGGTGCAGTGGAACGTGCCGATCTTTAGCGGCTTTGCCGTCACCAGCAAGGTGCGCGAATCGATCGCGCTGGAAGAGAAAGCCCGCCAGGACCTGGAATCCACGCGCCGCAATGCCGCCCTCAA
>CAMLHI010000473.1 GCA_946479705.1 uncultured Oxalobacteraceae bacterium | reverse complement strand
TCGATCACCAGCGTGGCCACGCGCTGCTCGGCCGGCGAGAGCGCGTGCTGCAGCTGCTGCACCCGCTCCATCAGGGTGTTGGCGCCGGTGCGCCCGCGCAGGTGCTCGGACAGGATCGAGGCCACGCCATGGAAGGCCGGATTCGGGGTCATGATGACGAAGGTCGGGATCTCGGCCAGGTAGGACGTGAAGCGCCCCTTGGCCTCGAAGCGCTTGCGGAACGACGAGGTCACGAACCAGTCGCCCAGGCGCGGCACGATGCCCCCGCCGATGAAGATGCCGCCGATTGCGCCCAGCGTCACCGCCAGGTTGGCCGCAGCCCCGCCCAGCATGGCGCAGAAGCAGTCCAGCACTTCCAGGCACAGCGGGTCATTCCTGTCGAGGGCACCGGCGATGATGTCCGGCGAGGTCAATGGCGGCACATCCTGGCCATTGCGCAGCGCCAGCGCCCGGTAAATGATTTCCATGCCCGGGCCGGAGATCAGGCGCTCGTTCGATACGTGCGGCCACTCCTTCCACGCGTACTGGAGGATGGCGAATTCGCGCTCGTCGGCCGGGGCGAAGTTGGCGTGGCCGCCTTCCGAACCGAGCGTGACGAAACCGTCGATGGTCGGAATCACGCCCGAGCAGCCCAGGCCCGTGCCCGGCCCCAGCACGCCGACGACCGCGCTGGCGGCCGCCTTGCCGCCACCCACCTGGACCAGGCCGGCGGCCGGCAGGTTCGGCAGCGACATCGCCAGCGCCGTGAAGTCGTTCACGATCAGCAGCGTGGTCAGCCCGATCGCGCGGCGCACCTCGTCGGTCGAGAACTCCCAGTCACGGTTGGTCATCCGGATGAAATCGCCGTCGATCGGATTGGCCAGCGCGAAAGCGGCGTGATTGACTTTCACGCCCTCGTGTTCGGCCAGGTAGGCGCGCAGCAGCGGCAGGATGCCGCTGTAGTCGTCGCACTTGAGGACGCGCACCGCGCGCACCACGCCGGGCGCGGTTTCCAGCGCAAAGCGGGCGTGGGTGGCGCCGATGTCGGCCAGCAGGCGAGGCCCGTCGGCGTACGACGCGCGGCTATATTTTTGTTCGGGTTCGTAGATCTCGGTCATCGCAGTCAGTAGGGCCAATTCCCCGGTAGCATACCCGATACGATGGCCGCATCATGCGGTTCGCGGTCGTTTCATGTGATCACAGTGGGGGCTGTGCGGCCGGTACGCTGCTCGATCCGGGCCAGTTCATGCGCGATGGCGATCAGGCCGGCCAGCGCCTGCTGGGTCGGCACGTCGTGACGGCTTGGGTCGGCTTCGTATTTTTCCAGGTACAGGCGGATGGTGGCGCCCTCGGTGCCCGTGCCCGACAGGCGGAACACGATGCGCGAGCCATCTTCCATGACGATGCGGATACCCTGCCTGGCCGAGACCGAATGGTCGACCGGATCGGTGTAGGCAAAATCGTCGGCCATACGCACGCGGAACTCGCCTATCTGGCGCCCGGCCAGCTGCGGCAGCTGCTCGCGCAGGCTGGCCATGATGGCTTCGGCGGCGCCGCTGTCGACCGCCTCGTAATCGTGGCGCGAGTAGTAATTGCGGCCGAAGCGGGTCCAGTGTTCGCGCATGATCTGCTCCACGCCCTTGCCGCTGGCGGCCAGCAGGTTGAGCCAGTACAGCACGGCCCATACCCCGTCCTTTTCGCGGATGTGGTTGGAGCCGGTGCCGTAGCTCTCTTCGCCGCACAGGGTCGCCATGCCGGCGTCGAGCAGGTTGCCGAAGAACTTCCAGCCGGTGGGCGTCTCGAAACATGGAACGCCAAGCGCATGCGCCACGCGGTCGGCGGCGGTCGATGTCGGCATCGAACGGGCGATGCCCTTGATGCCGCCGCGGTAGCCAGGCGCCACGGCCGCGTTGGCGGCGATGATGGCCAGGCTGTCCGATGGGGTCACGTCGATGCCGCGTCCGACGATCATGTTGCGGTCGCCGTCGCCGTCCGAGGCCGCGCCGAAATCCGGTGCGGCGGGGCCGGACATCAGTCCGATCAGTTCCGCCGCATTGACCGGGTTGGGGTCCGGGTGGCCGTTGCCGAAGTCTTCCAGCGGTACGCCGTTGATCACGGTGCCGGCCGGCGCGCCCAGCATGCCTTCCAGGATCGCCTTTGCGTACGGGCCGGAGACCGCGTGCATGCCGTCGAAGCGCATGGTGAAGCCGCGTGCGAACAGCGCCTTGATGGCGGCGAAATCGAACAGGCCGGCCATCAGTTCGGCGTAGTCGGCGACCGAATCGATCACCTCGACGCTCATCTGTTCGATGGTATGGCTGCCCTGCTCGTCCAGGTTCGGCGCGGCCGCGTCGCTGATGCGGTACTGCGTGACCGACTGGGTGTGGGCGTAGATCGCTTCGGTGATTTTCTCGGGCGCGGGGCCGCCGTTGGCGATGTTGTACTTGATGCCGAAGTCGCCATCCGGTCCGCCCGGATTGTGGCTGGCCGACAGCACGATGCCGCCCATGGCGCCGCGCTTGCGGATCACGCAGCTGACGGCAGGCGTGGAAAGAATGCCGCCCTGCCCCACCAGCACCTTGGCGAAGCCGTGCGCCGCCGCCATGCGCAGGATGACCTGGATCGCCGTGCGGTTGTAGAAGCGGCCATCGCCGCCGAGCACCAGGGTCTGGCCGGCGCAGTCGCCGAGCGTATCGAAGATCGCCTGGACGAAGTTTTCGAGATAGCCCGGGCGCTGGAATTCGGTGACCTTCTTGCGCAGCCCGGAAGTGCCGGGGCGCTGGCCTGCGATGGGCTGGGTAGGAATGGTTTTGATCGTCATGTCAGCTCCGAGTGCAAAGGCGTTAGCTTAGAGGTCGTGCAACCGTTAACAATACTGCTCGATATGAAATGATGGCGCCCTTCACATTGCGCTGGCTGCCGGGCACCCATTAAGCCCAACTTAAGCCTGGGGCTTTGACTCCCTGTCGAGGGCGCGCTATCCTGCCCTAACGCCCATTGCTGGAGGCAGCATGATCAAGTATCGTCTGATGTCAGTCGCCTGTTGT
>CAMLHI010000472.1 GCA_946479705.1 uncultured Oxalobacteraceae bacterium | reverse complement strand
AGCCCGCTGGCGCCGGGCGCGCGCATCACCATGAGCTTCGCGCTGGCCTGGGAGCCGCGCGGCATCCTGGGCTATGCCTCCGACACGCCGGTGGTCAGCAACGGCACCTACTTCCGCAACGACGTGCTGCCGCGCATCGGCTACCAGCCAACGGCGGAACTGCAGGATGACCGCGACCGCAAGCGCCACGGCCTGGCCGCGCGCGCGCGTATGCCGGCCGCCGACGACCCGCGCGGGCTGGGCAACAACTACATCGCCAACGATGCCGACTGGATCAACTTCGACTGCGAGGTGAGCACCAGTCCGGACCAGATCGCGGTGGCCCCCGGCACCCTGCAAAAGGAATGGCTGGCCAACGGCCGCCGCCACTTCCACTACCGCATGGACAAGCCCATGCTGCATTACTACGGCATCCAGTCGGCGCGCTACGAAGTGCGCCACGAGCGCTGGCAGGACGTCACCATCGACATCTACTACCACCCGGGCCACGACTACAACCTCGATCGCTTCATCAAGGGCGCCAAGGCGGGCCTGGCCTACAACAGCAAGCACTTCGGCCCCTACCAGCACAAGGAACTGCGGATCGTGGAGTTCCCGCGCTACTCGAATCATGCCGAAGCCTATTCCAACACCATCCCGTATTCGGAAAGCGTGGGCTTCATCGCCAAGGTCGACGACAACAACCCGAAAGACATCGACTACCCCTTCTACATCACCGCGCACGAAGTGGCGCACCAGTGGTGGGGCCACCAGATCGTCGGCGGCGCCACCCGCGGCAGCACGGTGTTGAGCGAAACCCTGGCGGAGTATTCGGCCCTGATGGCGATGAAGGATTCGTTCGGCCCGAGCCGCATGCGGCGCTTCCTGCGCTACGACCTGGACCGCTACCTGATCGGCCGCGCGCTGGAAAAGAAGGCCGAACTGCCGCTGGCCGAGAACGAGCACCAGAGCTACATCATGTACCACAAGGGCAGCCTGGCGATGGTCCAGCTTCAGGACGCCATCGGCGAGGATACCGTCAACGGCGTGCTGCACTCCCTGCTGGCCGACTACGCCCTGCAAAGCGCGCCCTACCCCAGCGTGACGACCTTGACGGCCTCCCTGCGCGCGGCCGCGCCGCCGGCCCAGGCCTACCTGATCGACGACCTGTTCTACCGCATCGTCCTGTTCGAAAACCGCGCCGGCACGGCCAGCGCGCGCCGCCTGCCGGACGGGCGCTACGCCGTGACCCTGAAAGCGAGCGCCAGCAAGATGCGCGCCGGCGAACTGGGCGACGAAAAGGAAGTGCCGCTGGACGACATCATCGAGTTCGGCGTGGACAACCGCGAAGGCCGCCCCCTGCTGCGCCAGCGCCACCGGGTTGGCACACGCGACGTGAGCGTGACGATGGTGGTCGATGGCCGTCCGGCCAGGGCCGGCATCGATCCGGACAACAAACTCATCGACCGAAAACCGGACGACAACATGGTTGAAATCGAGTTCCCCACGCCCTGAACCGGGCGCTGCTGATGTTTCTTTTCATATAGACTCGCCACTTTTTCCAGTGGAAGTTCAGCATGCCCAATTCGGTCGCCATGGACCCCAACAGCTTCCGCCGCCTGCTGGCGCGCAACGTCACCGTGCCGCTGGCGGTGGGCGTGGCCAGCGCCCTGATTTTCGTGGCGGTGGTCAGCTATCTGCTGGCGGTGCTGGCGATGGTGGAGCAGTCGGAACGGGTCATCGGCCAGGCCAACCAGGCGGCCAAGCTGGCGGCGGACCAGGAGTCCGGCCTGCGCGGCTTTTTGCTAAGCAAGGATGAAAGCTTCCTCAATCCCTACACCCTGAGCAAGGCCAAGTCGGCCGCCACCCTGCAGGGGCTGGGCGACATGGTGCGCGAAGACCCGGTCCAGCTGGAGCGGGTGCGCCAGATCGCCGGCCTGCAAGCCCAGTGGGACGAATTCGCGCGCGAGGCCATTGCCGCGCGGCGCGCCGACGCCAGCTATCTCGAGATGGTGCGCAGCGGGCGCGGCAAACACCCTGTCGACGCCATGCGCGAAGTGTTCGATACCTTCCTGGCGGCCGAACACGCCAGGCTGACCGAGCGCAACGCCAGCGCCCAGAACGTCACCCGGCTGGGCGTGGCGATCTACCTGCTGGTGAGCCTGTCGCTGAGCGGCATGCTGGCCTGGTTCGGCCGGCGCGATTTGCTGCGCCTGTCGGCCGCCTTCGGGCGCGCGCTCGACCAGCATGTGGCGCACAGCGAAATGCTGGAGCGCCAGGCCTGGCAGCGCAGCGGCCAGCAGCAGCTGGCCGAACGCTCGCTCGGCCAGCCCTCGCTGGCACGGCTGGCGCGCGCGGTGATCGGCTTCATTGCCGAATACACCGGCGCGGCCGTGGGCGCGCTGTACGCCCGCGAGCTCGATGGCGGAGTGCGCCGCCTGGCCGGCTACGCGCTCGACCAGGAAGACCAGGAGAGCGCACGCAACTACCTCGAAGCCGACAGCCTGGTCGGCCAGGCCCTGCTGGCCAAGGCCCCGCTGGTGTTCGGCGAACTGCCCGGCCACTACCTGAAGATCAGCTCCGGCCTGGGCAACGCCGCCCCGCTGCATCTGGCCTTGATCCCGACCGATTCGGACGGCGCCGTCAACGGCGTCATCGAACTGGGTTTCCTGAGCGTGCCGCGCAAGCGCGACCTGGAGTTTTTCGAACTGGTCGCACCGCATGTGGGCCGCGCCATCGAGGCCGCGCTGGCGCGCCAGCGCCTGCAGGACGCGCTGGCCGAAACCCAGCAGCTCAACGAAGAGCTGCAGGTGCAGCAGGAAGAACTGCGCACCGCCAACGAGGAACTCGAAGAGCAGTCGCGCGTGCTGGAAGAATCCCAGACCATCCTGGAAAACCAGAAGGCCGAACTGGAACAGACCAACGAGCAGCTGGCCGAACAGGCCAATGTGCTCGACGCCCGCAATACCGCGCTGGGCGTGGCCCAGACGCAGCTGGAAGAACGCGCCCAGGAACTGCAGCGCGCCAGCCAGTACAAGTCCGAATTCCTG
>CAMLHI010000471.1 GCA_946479705.1 uncultured Oxalobacteraceae bacterium | reverse complement strand
GAAGGCATGCAGTTCGACCGCGGCTACCTGTCGCCCTACTTCATCAACAACCCGGACAAGCAAGTGGCCATCCAGGACAATCCATTCGTCCTGCTGTGCGACAAGAAAATCTCCAACATCCGCGATCTGCTGCCGATCCTGGAACAGGTCGCCAAGGCTGGCCGTCCACTGCTGATCATCGCTGAAGACATCGAAGGCGAAGCGCTGGCGACCCTGGTGGTCAACAACATCCGCGGCATCCTGAAAACCTGCGCCGTGAAAGCTCCTGGCTTCGGCGACCGCCGCAAGGCCATGCTGGAAGACATCGCCATCCTGACCGGTGGCCAGGTGATCGCCGAAGAAGTCGGCCTGACCCTGGAAAAGGTCACGCTGAACGAACTGGGCCAGGCCAAGCGCGTTGAAGTGGGCAAGGAAAACACCATCATCATCGACGGTGCCGGCCAGGCAGCCGCGATCGAAGCGCGCGTCAAGCAAGTGCGCGTGCAGATCGAAGAAGCGACCTCGGACTACGACCGTGAAAAACTGCAAGAGCGCGTGGCCAAGCTGGCCGGCGGCGTTGCCGTGATCAAGGTTGGCGCTGCCACCGAAGTCGAAATGAAAGAAAAGAAAGCCCGCGTGGAAGATGCACTGCACGCGACCCGCGCCGCTGTTGAAGAAGGCATCGTGCCAGGCGGCGGCGTAGCCCTGCTGCGCGCCCGCGCCAGCCTGAACATCAAAGGCGACAACCCAGACCAGGACGCCGGCATCAAGATCGTGCTGCGCGCCATGGAAGAGCCACTGCGCATGATCGTCCAGAACGCCGGCGAAGAAGCGTCGGTGGTCGTGGCTGCTGTTCTGGCCGGCAAAGGTAACTACGGTTACAACGCCGCCAACGGCACCTACGGCGACATGGTCGAAATGGGCGTGCTCGATCCAGCCAAGGTCACCCGCTCGGCTCTGCAGAACGCAGCGTCGATCGCCGGCCTGATGCTGACCACCGATGCGATGGTCTGCGAACTGGCGGAAGACAAGCCAGCCGGCGGCGGCATGGGCGGTATGGGTGGCATGGGCGGTATGGGCGGCATGGACGGCATGATGTAATTCACGCCGGCCGCGTTTCCCAGCGGTCCGAATCGAAGCCTGCGCGGCCCCGGCCTCGCAGGCTTTTTTTACGCCCTACGGTTTTTCGAGGCCCACGTATTGTGTTGCCGAGAATTTTCCTTTGGTTTAGTATCCCCGCTCCTTGCCTTTCCTGCTCGCATTCATGCCCACCTCCGTTTCGCCCAAGGCCAAGGCCATCGTATCGGCGCTCGTGGCCGTCGCCGCGGCCATCGTCACCGTGCTGTTCGGCCTGCGCGCGCTGCATGCGCCGGGGACGTCGCCATCGGCAGCTGCCCCAGCCGCCGTGGTCCCTCCCGAGCCGCCCGCCCCGCCCTTCGTCGGGCCGCGCGGCCAGGAAGAGGCGCGCACCTTGCTGGCCAAGCTGCCCGAGCTGGAAAGCTGGTCGGCCCACCTGCAGAAGATATCGGCCGGCACCGTCAAGGGCGAGCTGGTGCGCTTCGGCCCCACGCCGAAAACCCTGGCGGGCAAGCGCTACTGGCAATTCAGCTACGTGGAAAACCAGCCGGACGCCGCGCGCCGCTGGGAAACCTTCCTGGTGGGCGAAAACACGCCGGAGATCCTGGTCGACGATCTCGACACCGGCGCCATCCTCACCCTGGCACAGTGGCGCACCCAGAAGCATCCGCTGACCCGCATCGCGCCGCCGCCACCGGTGGCGGCCGCTCCCCTGCCCGCCAACCCGGCGCCCGCTCAGTAATACCTGTCTGCCTGACAATTGCCGCCGCCCATCGCAGGCGGCACCACAAATATCTGCGCTAAACCGTTGCTTTTAAAGGAAAAGGCGCAGTGAGGTGATTGCCGCGCGACACCATTTGGTCTAGCATTGCCTGACATCAACACAGGACGTCCCATGGACAAGCACCAACTCCCCAAGAAAAAGCCGCTCCTGCCAGCCGTCACGCTGGCCATTGCCGCCATGTCCGCCCTGTTCGCCGCCTGCGAGCCGGTCCCCGACACCAAGGTCTCGACCGCCATGGTGCCTGCCTCCGTGATCACCTTCCGCACCAAGGAGCAGGCCATGGCCTCGCTGATGGCGCTGCCGGAACTGAAGGCCTGGTCGGAACGGATCGAGAAGGACTCGGGCGGCAAGCTGCACGCGGCCCTGATGGAATACGACACCCACCCCAAGATCGTGGGCGGCAAGCGCTACTGGCAGTTCAGCTTCGTGGAAAACGGCAGCGACGCCGCGCGCCGCTGGGAGAGCTTCCTGGTCTCCGACAGCGGCGAAGACATCCTGGTGGACGACGCCGCCAGCGACAAGGTACTCACCCTGGCCGACTGGCGCGCGCAGAAAAAGCCGATGGAGCAGACCGGCGCGCAGTAGATTTTTCGAGGTGCCCCTTAATTCCCCAGGTGCGAAATCATCAGGCGGCGCGCATCGGCATCGCCGGCTTCCTGCTCGCGCCCGAGCGAAATCCCGACCGACATGATGTCGATCAGCAGCAGCTGGAGAACGCGCGAAATCATCGACAGGAAGGTGGTGCTGTCCTCGCTGTGATCGACCGCCAGGCACACCGTGGCCTTCTTGGCCAGCGGCGACTTGCTGCTGGTGATGGCGATGACGTCGGCCCCCGAAGCGCGTGCCGTATCGACCGCCGCCAGCAGTTCCGGCAGGCGGCCCGACGAGGAAATCGCCACCACCACATCGCCCGGCACAAGCAGTTCGGCCGCCAGCGTGAACAGGTGCGAATCGCCATATGACGCGGTCGGAATACGGAAGCGGAAGAACTTGTGCTGGCCATCCAGCGCCACCACGCGCGAGGCGCCCATCGCATAGAACTCGACCCGCCTGGCCTTGCGCAGCAGCGCAATGGCGCGGTCGATCGCCTGCACGTCGAGCCGGTCGCGGAACTTCAGGATGGCCGACACGGTATTGTCGATCACCTTGGCCGACAGGTCGTGCGTGCTGTCCGACACCCGCACCTGGCT
>CAMLHI010000470.1 GCA_946479705.1 uncultured Oxalobacteraceae bacterium | reverse complement strand
GCGCTCTTGACGGTGAGGGTGTCGAAGTAGCTGGCGTTGGCCAGTTCGTAGCCCAGCTTGCCGAGGCAGGCCGCCAGGATGCTGGTGCAGCGGTGCACGCGCTGGGCGATCCGCACCAGGCCCTTGGGACCGTGGTAGACCGCGTACATGCCGGCCATGACGGCCAGCAGCACCTGCGCGGTGCAGATGTTGGAGGTGGCTTTTTCGCGGCGGATGTGCTGCTCGCGGGTCTGCAGGGCCAGGCGGTAAGCCTTGTTGCCCTGGGCGTCGATGGTCACGCCCACCAGGCGGCCGGCCATGCTGCGCTTGTACTCGTCGCGCGTGGCCAGGTAGCCGGCGTGCGGACCGCCGAAGCCGAGCGGTACGCCGAAGCGCTGGCTGTTACCGACCACCACGTCGGCGCCCCATTCGCCGGGCGGGGTGAGCACGGTCAGCGCCAGCAGGTCGGCGCAGGCGATCACCATGGCACCAGCGGCGTGCAGCTTCTCGCAGGCGGCGCGGTAGTCGCGCACGTCGCCGTTCACGCCGGGGTACTGCAGCAGCACGCCGAAGCAGGCCGCGTCCAGCGTATCGACGTCGGCGGCGGCGATGGTGCGCACTTCGACGCCGATCGGCTGGGCGCGCGTTTCGATCACTTCACGGGTCTGCGGCAGCACGTCGTCGGCCACGTAGAACACGTTCGAGGCGCTCTTGCCCACGCGCTGGACCAGCGTCATGGCTTCGGCGGCGGCGGTGCTTTCGTCGAGCATCGACGAGTTGGCGATGCCCATGCCGGTCAGGTCGGTGATCGTTTGCTGGAAGTTCAGGATCGCTTCCAGGCGGCCTTGCGAAATCTCGGGCTGGTAGGGCGTGTAGGCGGTGTACCAGGCCGGGTTCTCGAAGATATTGCGCAGGATGACCTTGGGCGTGTGGGTATTGTAGTAGCCCTGGCCGATCAGGGACTTGAGCACCCGGTTCTTCGATGCCAGCGCTTTCAGCTTGCCCAGCGCGGCTTCTTCGGGCAGCGGTTCGTAGTACTGGCCCAGCTCCAGCGGCTTTCTGGTGCGGATGTGCGGCGGCACGATCGCATCGATCAGCGCGGCGCGCGAGGCATAGCCGAGGGTCGACAGCATGGCCGCCTGCTCGGAGTCGGATGGGCCAATGTGGCGGGCAATGAAAGCATCGCGTGCTTCGAGTTGGGTCAGGCTGGGACGGGTCATGATGGGCTGAAGAACAGGGGCTGGAAAATAGGGGCACTGCCGGCGCCCCCGCGCGCGCGGGAGCGATGTGGAAGGGGCGCGAACTTACTCGGTGACTTTGCCGTAGCCGGCCGCGTCGAGCAGGCCGTTGATGGCGTTGGCGTCGCTCGGCTTGATGCGGAACAGCCAGGCGGCGTAGGCGTCGGCGTTGATCGAGTCGGGCGCGTCGGCCACGGCGTCGTTGACGGCCACGACTTCGCCGGAGACGGGCGCGTAGATGTCGCTGGCGGCCTTGACCGATTCGACCACGGCGGCGTCGTCGCCGGCGGTGAAGGCTTTGCCGACTTTCGGCAGTTCGACGAAGACGATGTCGCCCAGCGCATCCTGCGCGTATTCGGTGATGCCGACGGTGACGGTGCCGTCGGCTTCAGCGCGTACCCATTCGTGGGACTCGGTGTATTTCAGGTCGGCTGGGATATTCATATCGTTGGCTCCAAAGGTGACGTCGTAATAATTGAGTGTTGGGGGACGGCCTGCACAGTTCAGGCAGCCAGTATTTTACCGTTGCGCACGAACGGCAGCTTCACCACCGAGGCGGCCAGCTTCTTGTCGCGGATTTCGACGTGCACCGTGTCGCCGATGTTCACGCCGAGCGGCACGCGCGCCAGCGCGATGGCTTGCTGCATGCTGGGGCTGAAGGTGCCGCTGGTGATTTCGCCGGTGCTGCCATCCTGCGCCACGACCTTCTGGTGGGCGCGCAGGATGCCGCCTTTTTCGCGCAGGATCAGGCCGACGAAATTGGCCTGCTGGCCGCGCGCCTTGAGCGCAGCCTTGCCGATGAAGTCGCGCTCGGCCACCAGGTCCACGGTCCAGGCCAGGCCGGCGTCGAGCGGGCAGACGGTGTCGTCCATGTCCTGGCCGTACAGGTTCATGCCCGCTTCCAGGCGCAGGGTATCGCGCGCGCCCAGTCCGGCGGGCTTGACGCCGGCCTCCATCAGTGCATTCCATAGCGCTTCGGCGTACGGTGCGGGAAAGGCGATCTCGAAGCCGTCTTCGCCGGTGTAGCCGGTGCGCGCGATCATCACTTCACCGAAGGCGGTGTCCTTGACGATGGCGGTGTTGAAGGGCTTGAGCGCTTCGCTGGCGGCCTGGGTGGTGGGCAGTACCTGCCACACCTTGGCGCGCGCGTTCGGGCCCTGCACGGCGATCAGCGCGAGCGCGCCGGCGCCGTCGCGGCGCTGGCTGATGCGCAGATCGCTGCCGGTGGCGGCGTTCTGGCGCGCGATCCATTCCACGTCCTTGGTGGCGGTGCCGGCATTGACCACCAGGCGGAACCAGGTCTCGCTGAAGTAGTAGACGATCAGGTCGTCGATCACGGTGCCTTCCGGCGTGAGCATGCAGGAATACAGGGCTTTGCCCGGCACCTGCAGCTTGTCGATGTTATTGGCCAGCAGGCCGCGCAGGAAGGGGCGCACATTGGCGCCTTCGAGGTCGACCACGCACATGTGCGAGACGTCGAACATGCCGACGTCGGTGCGCACCGCATGGTGTTCGTCGATCTGCGAGCCGTAGTTGACGGGCATGTCCCAGCCGCCGAAATCGACCATCTTGGCGCCGGCGGCGCGGTGTGCGGAATTGAGCGGAGTCGCTTGCAGCGTCATGGGGTCCTCAGGGGTTGGTCCAGTAAACAGGGGTATTGTCCGACCAAACCGTCCATGGCTGTCGCAGCCTTGACGGTGTTGTTCGCGCCCCTCTGTCCTTGGTACCTGAGAGATAGCGGAGGATGATCCGCCTGCCCCTTCGGTGGGCCGCCGGCGTGTGCCGCGGCCGCTCTCCAGAGTTAGCCGGTGCGC
>CAMLHI010000469.1 GCA_946479705.1 uncultured Oxalobacteraceae bacterium | reverse complement strand
GCTGAACGCGCCGCCTTACAGCGAGCGGCTGGCGAAGGTATCGCAGTCGCTCACCTGGCCGGTCTTGAGCCCGCGCGAGAACCAGCGCACGCGCTGCTCGGAACTGCCGTGGGTGAAGGAATCGGGCACCACATAGCCGCGCCCCTGCTGCTGCAGCGCGTCGTCGCCGATGGCGGTGGCCGCCTTGAGCGCCGCTTCCACGTCGCCCTGCTCGATGATGCTGCGCGCCTTGTTGGCGTGGAAGGCCCACACCCCGGCGAAGCAGTCGGCCTGCAGTTCGACCTTCACCGACATGGCATTAGCCGCGCGCTCGGACGCGTTCTGGCGCGCCGCGTCGACCTTGTCGGTAATGCCCAGCTGATGCTGCACGTGATGGCCGACCTCGTGCGCGATTACATAGGCCTGGGCGAATTCGCCCGAGACCTTGAAGCGCTCCTGCATCAGGCGGTAGAAATCGAGGTCGATATACACCTTCTCGTCGCCCGGGCAATAGAACGGCCCGGTGGCGCTCTGGCCGGTGCCGCAGGCCGTGCCGATGGCGCCGGAAAACAGGTCCAGCTTGGGCATGCGGTAAGTCCGGCCCTGGTCGCGGAACAGCTGGGTCCAGGTGTCTTCGGTGTCGGCCAGCACGGTGCGCACGAAGGCGGCCTGGCGGTCGTCGGGCGGCGTGGCATGGCCGGGGCCCTGCTGCACCTGGGCCGGCGCGCCGCCACCGCTGAGCAGGTTCAGCATGGTCATCGGGTTGATGCCGAAGATCCACGAACCCAGCAGCGCCAGCACGATGGTGCCGATGCCGACCGAGCGCCCGCCGAAACCGAAGCCGCCGCCCCCGCCGGAACTTTCGCCGCGGTGGTCCTCCACATTGTCGCTTTGGCGATTGCCTTCCCATTTCATAGCGGTCTCGATGTTAATCAGATAAGTTAGCTTGACTATACGCGAATCAGGTCATCGGCGGCGCAGCGCTTCAGATGGGAAGAAAGTGTACATGGGCAAGAGTGCGATAATCGCGGATTCGCCCTCTTCCCACCGCCATGTTCATCGACGCCCTGACACGCCTGCTCCTGCTGCCACCGACCAATCTGGCGGTGTTCATCGTGCTCGGCTTGCTGCTGCGGCGCCGCTATCCGCGCACCGGCGCCGCGCTGACCATGTCCGGCGTGACGCTGCTGCTGGTGTTTTCCAGCGGCCTGGGCTCGACGCTGATGGTGCGTTCGCTGGAAAGCATGACGGTGCCGCTGGCGCGCACCGACAATACGGGCGCCCAGGCCATCGTGGTCCTGGGCGCCGGCAGCCTGTACAGCGCGCCGGAATATGGCGGCATCGACATTCCCGATGAAGTCGCGCTGATCCGGGTGCGCTACGCGGCCCACCTGCAGCACGCCACCGGGCTCCCGCTGCTGGTGAGCGGGGGCAATGGCACGCCCGATGGCAAGCTGCAGCCCAAGGCGCTGGGCATGGCGCGCGCGCTGCGCGAAGACTTCCGCACGCCGGTGCAATGGGTCGAGGCGGCGTCGGAGGATACGGCGCAAAACGCCATCTACAGCGCGCGCATCCTGCACGCCGCCGGGATCAAACGGATCTTGCTGGTAACGCACGCCATGCATATGCCGCGCGCCCGCGAAGCGTTCCAGCGGGAGGGATTGGAAGTAGTAGACGCGCCGACCGCGTTCTATTCGCGCACCGGCGTCACCACCGTGCTCGGCTGGATGCCGAGCGCGGCGGGACTGTACCGCAACTATTACGCCACGCACGAATGGATCGGCCTGATCTGGTACCGCCTGCGCGCAGGCTCCTGTAGGCAGCCCGGCTCCTAGACCATCAAGGCCGCGCTCATCGAGCGCAGCTCTTCCTGCGATTCCGCGAGGATCTCGGCCAGGGTCTTGGCGTCGACCACGAAGTCGAGCACCGAATCGCTGTGGTCCGGCAGCACGCAGGGCGCGCCAAGGGGCGAGGACACCGGCGCATACATATTGGCCATGACGAGGGTGTCGAGCAGATCGTCGGGTGGCATTTTCATGATGCCGTCGCGAATACCCAGCACGGCCATGCTGACCGGCTCGGGAATCGCGAGCTTGCGCAGCACTTCGCGGCTGACCATTTCTTCGCACAGATCGCCCCACTTTTCCACGTCGTCGTCGAGCAGGCCGGGGAATTCGTCGGCGCGCGAGAGCAGGTAGAAGGCGCCGACCTCGTGCACGATGCCGGCGAACAGCGCGGTATCGGGGTCGATGAAGGTCACGCGCTTGGCCAGCACATGCGCCAGCGCCGCCACGTGGGCGGTGTGCAGCCACAGCTGCTCGGCCTTGGCGCGCAGGCGCGGGTCGGCGATCCGGGCGCCGAACTGGCGCACCACCAGGCTGCTCACCAGGGTCTGCAGGCTGCGATAGCCGATCCGGGCCACCGCCGCGCGCACGCTGGTGCACAGGGGATCGCCGGCGCGGCAGAACGCGGCCGAATTGGACAGGGCCACCACGCGCGCGGCCAGCTGCGGTTCGCCCAGCACCAGCTTGAGTGCCTGCTCGATATGGCAATTGGGATCGTCCAGCGCCATTTGCAGGCGCAGGGCGGCGTTCACGCTTGTGGGCAGCGTGATCTCGCCGCGTTCCGCTTGGGCGGCTATATATCCGAAGGCTTCGATTCGATTCACGAGGAAATTATACGCTCTTGAATTAAGGAAATGTTGTTCCCAGAAAATATATATCGGTAAAAGATGCTGCCAGAAACTTCATCGCCCCCGCCCACGGGGTCCCTTGGCGGGCTCCCATGCGCGAGGGCGACGAACAGGGCGAGACCGCTTACTTGACCTTGATGGCGCTCTTGACCGAGGTCACGCCTTCGATGCTCTTGGCCAGGCGCACGGCCTTGTCGGCTTCGGCCTTGTTGTCGACGAAGCCGCTCAGCATCACCACGCCTTTCTCGGTTTCCACGTGGATCGCCATGGCCTTCAGCTCAGGCTCCTTGAACAGGTCGGCCTTGACCTTGGTGGTGATCACCGAATCGGACACGGCCGCGCCGGTCTTTTCAGCAGCGCG
>CAMLHI010000468.1 GCA_946479705.1 uncultured Oxalobacteraceae bacterium | reverse complement strand
CTGGCGCGGGTGAAGCGCTACAGCTTCCGCAACAAGGTCGAGCAATTGCAGATCGAACCGATCGCCCAGTCCGCCGCCAACCAGCGCGCCGGCCGCTGCGGCCGGGTGGCCGATGGCGTGTGCATCCGCCTGTACGAGGAAAACGATTTCCTGCAGCGCCCCAAATTCACCGAGCCGGAAATTCTGCGCTCGTCGCTGGCGGCGGTCATCCTGCGCATGAAGAGCTTGCATCTGACCGATGTCGAGACCTTCCCCTTCATCGAGCCGCCGCAGGGCCGCGCCATCGCCGACGGCTACCAGCTGCTGCAGGAAGTGGGCGCCGTCGACGACGACAACGCGCTCACCGCGCTGGGCAACAAGCTGGCCAAGCTGCCGCTCGACCCGCGCGTGGGCCGCATGATCCTGGCTGCACTGGACAATGCCTGCCTGACCGAAATGCTGATCATCGCCTCGGCCCTGTCGGTGCAGGACCCGCGCGACCGGCCCATGGAACACCAGCAAGCCGCCGATGAAGCCCACAAGAAGTTTGCCGACGAAAAATCGGAATTCCTCACCTACATCAAGATCTGGCGCTGGTTCGAGAACGCCATCGAGCACAAGAAAACCAACCGGCAATTGCAGGAAACCTGCCGCAGCAATTTCCTGTCGCAGCTGCGCCTGCGCGAATGGCGCGACGTGCACTCGCAACTGCTCACCATCGTCAAGGAGCAGGGCTGGCGCCTGAACGAGGCGGCCGCGACCTATGACAATCTGCACACGGCCCTGCTGACCGGCCTGCTCGGCAACATCGGCTTCAAGTCGGAAGACGAGCCCGGTGCCGGCTATCTCGGTGCGCGTGGCATCAAGTTCCATATCTGGCCCGGGTCCTCGCTGTTGAAGAAGCCCGGCAAATGGATCATGGCGGCCGAACTGGTCGAGACCACGCGCCTGTACGCGCGCTGCGTGGCGCAGATCCAGCCGGAATGGATCGAACGGGTGGGCAAGCACCTGCTGAAAAAATCGTGGGGCGAGCCGCGCTGGGAAAAGCGTGCCGCCCAGGTGAGCGCTTCCGAGCGCGCCACCTTGTATGGCCTGGTGATCTACAGCCAGCGGCGCATCAATTACGGCCAGTTCAATCCGGTCGAGGCGCGCGAAATCTTCATTCGCGACGCGCTGGTGGGTGGCGACTACGACACGCGCGCACCTTTTTTTGCGCACAACCATAAGCTCATCAAGGAAATCGAAAACCTCGAGCACAAGTCGCGCCGTCTCGACGTGCTGGTGGACGACCACCTGATTGCCGCCTTCTACGACAAGCTCATTCCGGCCGACGTGGTCAACGGCGCCGGCTTCGAGAAATGGCACAAGGAAGCCACGCAGCAAGAACCCAAGCTGCTGTTTTTGAACCGCGAAGAATTGATGCGCCACGAAGCGGCCGGTGTGACCACCGAGCTGTTTCCCAAGGTGATGCTGGTGACCGGCATCGAGATGCAGCTGACTTACCATTTCGAGCCCGGCAGCGTGCGCGACGGGGTGACCTTGTCGGTGCCGCTGTTCGCGCTGAACCAGTTGCCGCGCGAGCGCGCCGACTGGCTCGTGCCCGGCATGCTGAAGGAGAAAGTCCATCTGCTGCTCAAGTCGCTGCCGCAAAAGCTGCGCCGCCACTGCGTGCCCTTGCCGGACTTCGCGGCGCGGTTCTGCGAGCGCATCGACGCGGCCGGCAAGTTCGGCCGGGGCGACCTGATCGACGTGCTCATTGCCGACATCCGCACCGAGACCGGCATCCAGGTACTGACGAGCGACTTCAAGATCGAGACCCTGCCGGCGCACCACTTCATGAACTTCAAGGTCGTCGACGAGCATGGCCGCCAGCTCGACATGGGACGCAACCTGGCCACCTTGCAAGCCGAGTTCGGCGGACAGGCCCGCCAGAGTTTCCAGCGGCTGGCCGAGGCCGGCGGCTCAGGCCAGGCCTCGCCGCTGTCGGACGACAGCATCGCCTCCCTATCGGCGTCGGCCAGGGGTAAACACGGCGGCGCCAAGCCGGGTACCACGACGGGCGGGCGGGCCGCGCCCGGCAAGGCGGATGCTGGCGGCAATGCCGGCAGCGCCCCCCGAGACGGCATCGACGCGAGCGCGGGCAAAGTCGGTACGAGCTCGCCGGCAGGAGCGAATGTAGCGGCCAGCAGCGCATCCAGTGCAGGCCAGCACACCGGACTGAGCTCATGGACCTTTGGCGAGCTGCCCGAACTGCTGGAAATCGTCCAGGGCAAGATCACCCTGATCGGCTTTCCGGCGCTGGTCGATAAACAGAGCCATTGCGACCTCGAAGTGTTCGACGACCCTACCGTTGCCGCACGCACCCACCGGACCGGGCTGCGGCGCCTGTTTGCATTGCAGTTCAAGGAGCAGCTCAAGTTCATCGAAAAAAACATTCCCAATCTCCAGCAAATGGGCATGCAGTTCATGACGCTGGGCTCGCAGGAAGAGCTGCGCGACCAGATCATCCAGAAGGCCATCGACATCGCCTGCCTGCAAGACCCCTTGCCGGCCGACGCCAGTTCCTTTAATAAACGCAAGGAAGAGGGCAAGTCGCGCCTGGGCTTGCTGGTCAATGAAATTGCCCGTCTCGTGTCGCAGATCCTGAGCGAGTTTCACGGCCTGCCGAAAAAGCTTCAAAACATCAACCCACAGGCAGTGGCGGATATCCAGTCGCAGCTGCAAGGCTTGATTCACAAGCGCTTCGTTGCCGACAATGATTACGCGCAACTGTCGCACTTCCCGCGCTACCTCAAGGCGATTAATGTGCGCCTCGAAAAGTTGCGCGCCGACGCCAGCCGCGACACGCGTCTCATGGCCGAATGGACACAGTCGGCCAGCCACTTCATGCGTGCCGCCAAGGACCGGCTGGCCGGCAAGAACACCGATCCAAAAATGGTGGAGTTCCGCTGGATGCTGGAAGAACTGCGTGTTTCCCTGTTTGCCCAGGAGTTGCGCACCCCGATGCCCATTTCGGCCAAGCGACTGCAAAAAGTCTGGGAGTCGATGCAGCGCTA
>CAMLHI010000467.1 GCA_946479705.1 uncultured Oxalobacteraceae bacterium | reverse complement strand
CCGCAGAACACCACCGCGGCCAGCAGTACCACCAGCAGGCGGCCGAACTTGGGCGAGCCGTCGTCGTTTTTTGTAGTATTGGTCATCGCCCAAGTATAGTCGATCCCATGGACAGCATAGACCTCGAAGTACTGAAAACCGCCGCCGCCTGGATCGGCGCCGGTCACGCCTGCGAACTCGTCACCGTCGTCAAGACATGGGGTTCCAGCCCGCGCCCGATCGGCGCCCTGCTGGCCATCTGCGACGACGGCCGCGTGGTCGGCTCGGTCTCGGGCGGCTGCATCGAAGACGACTTGATCGCCCGCGTGCGCGAGCACGGCATCACCCGCGGCGCGCCCGAACTGGTCAGCTACGGCATCAGCGCCGACGCAGCGCACCGCTTCGGCCTGCCCTGCGGCGGCACCATCGAACTGGCCATCGAACCGCTCTCGCCGGCCAGCCGCATCGACGAACTGCTCGCGCGCCTGGAGAACCATGAACTGCTCGAACGCCGGCTCGCCATCGCCAGCGGCGCGGTCGAGCTGGCGCGCGCGCCGGCCGGCGCCGTGCAGCGCATCGAGGACGGCGTGCTGAGCACCATCCATGGCCCGCGCTGGCGCCTGTTCATCATCGGCGCCGGCCAGCTCTCGCGCTTCCTGGCGCAGATCGCCAGCGCGATGGATTACCACGTCACCGTGTGCGACCCACGCGAGGAATACCGCGCCGGCTGGCAGCTGCCCGGCGTACGGCTGGTGCATATGATGCCCGACGACCTGGTGCTCGAAGCACGTCTCGATCACCGCAGCGCCGTCGTCGCGCTCACCCACGATCCCAAGCTGGACGACCTGGCCCTGATGGAAGCCTTGAAGTCCGACGCCTTCTACGTCGGCGCGATCGGCTCGCGCATGAACAACGCCAGGCGGCGCGAGCGCCTCAAGCTGTTCGACCTCTCCGACGAACAGCTCTCGCGCCTGCACGGCCCCATCGGCCTGTACATCGGCAGCAAGACCCCGTCCGAAATCGCGATCTCCATCCTGGCCGAACTTACCGCCGTCAAGAACGGCGTGCCGGCCGCGCTGCAGGTCCAGCACGCGGCAGCCCTGGACGCGTGAAGCTCACGATCACCCTGCCTCCCGGCTACCGCGCCGACGATGTCCTGGCTTTCCACAGCCGCGATCCCGAAGGCGTGGCCGAACAGGTCAGCGGGGCCAGCCTGCGCAAAGGCGTGATCCTCGATGGCGTCCCGGTGCTGCTGAGCGTGACGCTCACGCCCGGCCATGCCGCCTGCGCCATCGACACCGATGGCGCCCTCACCCCGGCCATCGAAGCGCGCGCGCGCGACGCGCTCACCAGCATGCTGGGCCTGCGCATCGATCCCGCCCCCTTCCTGCAAGCGGTGGCGGGCGACGCCCTGCTCGGCCCCGTGGCGGCGCGCCAGCCGGGGCTGCGCGTGGTGCAGTCGGCCAGCATCTTCGAAGCGCTGACCTGGGCCATCATCGGCCAGCAGATCAACCTCCCGTTCGCCATCGCCCTGCGCCGCACCTTCATCCTGCAGGCTGGACGCCAGCACAGCAGCGGCCTGTGGTGCTACCCGGAGGCCGCCGACGCCGCCCGCGTCAGCGCCGAACAGCTCACCGCGCGCAAGTTCTCGCGCTCCAAGGCCGACACGGTGCTGCGCCTGGCTGCACTGGTCGACAGCGGCACGCTCACGCTGGCGCGCGAGGCCGACCTCGCCAGCACCAGCGCCAGCCTGCTGGCTGTGAAGGGCATCGGTCCATGGACCGTCAACTACGCGCTGCTGCGCGGCTTCGGCTATCCCGACTGCTCGCTGCACGGCGACGTCGCCATCCGCGGCGCCTTGCAGCGCCTGCTGGGGGAGGAAAGTAAGCCCGACATGGCGCGCACCGAAGCCCTGCTGGCGGTCTACAGCCCGCACCGCACCATGGCCGCGGCCCACCTGTGGGCCAGCCTGGCCTTCGAAGCGCTTGACCCTGACGCGGCGTGAGGCTGCACACTGGCCGCACGCTTGAAGAACAGGAGAAGGCAATGAAGCTGAAAATCGGTGAACTGGCGCGGCGCAGCGGCGTGACCGTGCGCGCCCTGCACCACTACGACAGCATTGGCCTGCTGCGTCCTTCGGCGCGTTCCGACGCCGGCTACCGGCTGTATGACCTTGACGACATCGCCCGCCTGCACCAGGTCCAGGCGCTGCGCCGTTTCGGCATGCCGCTGGCCGACATCGGAGCCTTCCTCGCGGGACCGGACTCGCGCCTTGGCGGCATCGTCGACCAGCAGATCGCAGCGCTCACGCGCGAGATCGAGCAGGCCGCGCTGCTGCGCAGCCAGCTCACTGCCTTGCGTACCCAGCTGGCCAATGGCGAAGCGCCCGACCTCGCATCCTGGCTGACCACACTGGAGCGCATGACCATGTACGATAAATACTTTAGCAAGGAAGAACTGGCGCAGCTGCCCTTCGCCGACCACGCCCCGACCGCCCGCAAGGAGTGGGAAGAGATGGTGGCGCACGCCGCCAGGCTGATCGCCGACGGTGTGCCAACGTCGAGCGACGAAGCGCGCCAGCTGGCACGGCAATGGATGAGCGCGCTGGAACGCGACACCGGCGGCAATCCCGAATTTGCCCTGCGCATCACCAGCATGCACGACCAGGAACCGTCCATGCGCGCCCAGAACGGCATCACGCAGGAAATCCAGGACTATGTGTTCGAAGCGTTCACCCAGTTCCGCCTGGCGCTGTTCAAGAACTACCTGTCGGACGAGGAGTTCGCCTTCATGAACGCCAACTACCGCAAGCGTTCGTTCGAATGGCCTGCGCTGATCTCGCGCGTGCGCAAGGTGTTCCAGGCCGGCATTGCACCCGGCCATCCGGACATGCAGGCGCTGGTGCGCGAATGGATGGACCTGACCTGCTCGTATGCCGGGAACGATCCCGCCACCCACCAGAAACTGCGCAGCGCCTACGAGACCGAACCGCTGCTGCGGATCGGCAGCTGGATCACCGACGACATGAAGGGCTATATCGGCCAGGCGATGGCGGCG
>CAMLHI010000466.1 GCA_946479705.1 uncultured Oxalobacteraceae bacterium | reverse complement strand
TCGAAGCCGGAAAAGGCGATCACCACGAAGAAGGTCAGGATGGCCAGCTTGATCATCACCATGACGGCGTTGGTGGTGGCCGACTCCTTGGTGCCGCGCACCAGCAGGATGCCGCACATGATCACCAGCAGCACCGGCGGCAGGTTGAAGTGGCCGCCATGCACCTCCAGCCCGGCCTTGCCGGACACCAGCAGCGGCGTGCGCAGCGCTTCCGGGATCTGCCAGCCGACCGCGTGGCTGAGGAAGTTATTCAGGTAGTCGGACCAGCCGATCGCCGTGGCGCTGGCCGCCAGCCCGTATTCGAGCAGCAGGCAGGCCGCCATGATGAAGGCGGCGAACTCGCCCACCGTGGCATAGGCGAAGGAATACGAGGAGCCGGAAGCGGGAATGCGGAAAGCCAGTTCGGCGTAGCACAGCGCGGTCAGCCCGGCGGTGACGGCGGCGATCAGGAAGGACAGGATCACCGACGGCCCGGCCTTGGGCACCGCTTCGACCATGGTGAAGAAGATCCCGGTGCCGATGGTGGCGCCCACGCCGATCATCGTCAGCGGGAACAGCCCCATGGAACGGACCAGCTCCCCGGCATGCTGGGAGCTGCCGGCGGCAGCTTTGGTGCGGAAAAGCTTTTGGCTCAGTGTCTGACTCACGGGTTCGTCCCTTGTGGTGGCGGCTGTGATGAAGCTGGGATTATAGGGTTCGCCGGACCGGGAGGGTCGAAAAATGACCTGGGATAAGGAAATTTTAAGTTGCACTTCACATGCATCTTTATTTAGAATAGCGAGCTATCGGGGAACGCCAGTCCTGGCAAACCCCATTTTTTTCCACATGAAGATGCATTTCATATGCATCAATGACGAGGTAATATGATTTCTGCTGCCAACCGCCCCTATATCGACGCCAGCGTTCCGGTCCTGCGCGAGCACGGCCTGACGATTACCCAGACCTTCTACCGCAACGTCTTCAACGAACTGCCGGCGCTGACCAATCTATTCAACATGGGCAATCAGGCCAATGGGTCGCAGCAGCAGTCACTCGCTTCGGCGGTGTTCGCCTACGCGGCCAATATCGGCAATGCCGCCGCACTCGGGCCGGTGGTCAGCCGCATCGTGCAAAAGCACGTCTCGGTGGGCGTGCGCGCCGAACACTACCCGATCGTCGGACGCCACCTGCTGGGCGCCATCGCCGAGACGCTGGGCGAGGCCGCCACCCCTGAACTGCTGGCCGCCTGGGCCGAAGCCTATGGCTCGCTGGCGCAGATCTTTATCGATGCCGAAGCGAGCCTGTATGCCAGCGCCGGCATCGAGCCCGGCCACACCCGCGCCATGCGCGTCACCGAAGTCACGCGCCAGAGCGACGATGTGCTGGCGATCCGCTTCGTGCCGCTCGACGGCGGCCCGATGCCGACTTTCAAGGCCGGCCAGTACGTCAGCTGCGCCGTGACCTTCGAGGATGGCCGTCGCCAGCTGCGTCAATACAGCCTGTCGGACGCGCCAGATGGCGCCAGCATGCGCATCTCGGTCAAGCGCGATGGCGAGGTGTCGAACTGGATCCATGCCAATGTGAAGGTGGGCGGCGAACTGCAGGTCAGCCATCCCTTCGGCGACTTCCTGCCCGATACGGAATCGAACGAGCCGGTGGTGCTGCTGTCGGCGGGCGTGGGCATTACGCCGATGGTCGCCGCCATCCGCCGCATCGCCCAGGTGCATCCGCAACGCCATGTGATCTTTGCGCACGCCGCGCGCGACGCCGCCCATCATGCCCACCAGGACGACATCGCCCAAGTGTGCAAGCTGATGCCGAACCTGCATGTGACGACCTTCTACGAGCACACCGACGGCGGCACGGCCAAGCCCGGCCGCATGGACGTGGCGAAGCTGTCCTCCTGGCCGCGCGCCGAGGCCGATGTGTTCATCTGCGGTCCGCTGCCCTTCATGCAGGAACAGTGGGCGGCGCTGCAAGCGGCAGGTGTACCGGCAGCGAAGCTGCACCGCGAAGTGTTCGGCCCCGAGGCGCTCGACCACCTGCTGTAATCCCGTATCCAGCCCTTGGCATAGGCTTGGCGGCTATCGATGCATTCGATGTCGCCAGCCATGGGCCTACACTCCAAACAGGTTCTTGAATTCGCGCGGCTGCGAGCGCCAGTACTGCGGCGGCGCCTGCACCTGCGCGCCCAGCGCCGCCGCGGCATGCCATGGCCAGCGCGGATCGAACAGCATGGCGCGCGCCAGTGCAATCAGGTCCGCCTGGCCGGTGGCCACGATCTGTTCGGCCTGCGCCGCCTCGGTAATCAGGCCCACGCCGGTGGTCGGCATGCCGGTCTCCGCCTTGATGCGCTCGGCGAATGGGATCTGGTAGCCCGGCATCAGTGCGATCTGCTGGCGCGGCGAGGCGCCGCCGCTGGAGACGTGAATGAAGTGCGCGCCGGCCGCTTGCAGCGCCTTGGCGAAGGCAACGCTCTGCTCGATCTCCCAGCCACCCTCGACCCAGTCGGTGGCCGAGATGCGCATGCCGACCGCCATCGACGCCGGCACCGCCTTGCGCACCGCCTCGAACACGGCCAGCGGAAAGCGCATGCGGCTTTCCAGCGATCCGCCATACTCGTCGGTGCGCTGGTTGGCCAGCGGCGAAAGGAACTGGTGCAGCAGGTAGCCGTGCGCGCCATGCACCTCGATGAGATCGAAGCCAAGCGCATGGCTGCGCCGCGCCGCCGCCACGAAATCGTCAATCACCTTTTGCAGGCCGGCCTCGTCCAGCGCCAGCGGCACGGTATCGTGTTCATTGTGCGGCAGCGCGGAAGGCGCCACGGTCTGCCAGCCGCCCTCGCCCACCGCCACATTGCCGCCGCCTTCCCACGGCACCATGCAGGACGCCTTGCGCCCCGCGTGGCCGAGCTGGATGCCCAGTTTGATGGGCGCGTAACGGCGGATCGATGCGAGGATGGGCGCCAGCGCGGCGGCATGGTCGTCCGACCAGATGCCAAGGTCGCGCGCCGAGATGCGCCCTTCCGGCGACACCGCCGATGCCTCCAGCGTCAGCAG
>CAMLHI010000465.1 GCA_946479705.1 uncultured Oxalobacteraceae bacterium | reverse complement strand
GTGGGCAATATCTACGCCTGCGAAAGCCTGTTTCGCGCCGGGATCAATCCGAAAACCGCGGCCGGGCGCATCAGCCGTGGCCGCTATGACAAGCTGGCTGATGCCATTCGCACAATCCTTGCCGAAGCGATTGTGCAAGGGGGTAGCACTTTGCGGGATTTTCTTGCGGTGAACGGCCAATCGGGCTATTTCCAGCAGACATATTTCGTCTATGATCGTGCAGGAGTGCCGTGCCGCAACTGTGGCACCTTGATCCGCCAGATCAAGCAAGGTCAGCGCTCAACTTTCTATTGTGTACATTGTCAGAAATGACGAGGATAACGTGAGCAGAATCGAGCACGATTTCGAGCAATACAGCGCGTGGCGCCAGGCGGTGGTGGCGGCGCTGGAAAACTACCAGATGTGGGTCAACGCGGCCGAGCTGGGCGATGCGGTATCGGAGCAGCGCGTCGCGCGCGCCCTGCGCCGCCTGGCCGACGACAAGCTGTCGGTGGCCTTCGTGGCCGAATTCTCGCGCGGCAAATCGGAACTGATCAACGCAATCTTCTTCGCCGACTACGGCCAGCGCATCCTGCCCTCGGCGGCCGGGCGCACCACCATGTGCCCCACCGAGCTGATGTACGACCCCAAGTACCCGCCCTGCATCCGCCTGCTGCCGATCGAAACGCGCGCGCACAATCTGTCGACCAGCGACTACCGCGACGATCCGGACGCCTGGACCGTGCTGCCGCTGGCACTCGATGCCGGCGACGAGATGCACGAAACCTTCAAGCAGGTCAGCCGCACACGCATGGCCAGCGTGGAAGAGGCCAAGCGCTACGGCCTGTTCGACGACAGCGATCCGGACGTGGCCGCAACGCTGGACGACCAGGGCCGCATCGAGATTTCGCAGTGGCGCCACGCCATCATCAACTTCCCCCACCCGCTGCTCAAGCAGGGCCTGGTGATCCTCGACACTCCGGGCCTGAACGCCATCGGCACCGAGCCCGAACTGACCTTGAACCTGATCCCGAGCGCGCACGCGGTGCTGTTCATCCTGGCCGCCGAGACCGGCGTGACCAAGAGCGACATCGAAGTCTGGCGCAGCCACATCGGCGCCGGCAGCGGGCGCCTGGTGGTGCTCAACAAGATCGACGCCATGTGGGACGAGCTCAAGACCGAGGCCGAGAACGAGGCCGAGATCGAACGCCAGCAAACCTCGGTGGCGCACCTGCTCGCGCTCGAGCAGCGCCAGGTATTTCCGGTGTCGGCGCAAAAGGCGCTGGTGGCCAAGATCAATGGCGACATGGCGCTGCTGGAAAAAAGCCGCCTCGGCACGCTCGAAGCGGCGCTGTTCAACGAACTGATTCCGGCCAAGCAGGAAATCATCCGCAAGCAGCTCGAGGAAGACATGAGCGCGCTGGTGACGGTGCAGCAGGGCAGCCTGGGCGCGCGCGCGCGCGACATCGCCGACCAGCTGGCCGAGCTGAAAAGCCTGCGCGGCAAGAACCAGGGCGTGATCGCCCACATGATGCGCCGCATCGACATCGAGAAGAAGGAATTCGACGCCAGCCTGTTCAAGCTGCAGGGCACCCGCTCGGTGTTCGCGCGCCTGTCGACCGAGCTGTACACCACCCTGGGCATGGAAATCATCCAGGCCGAGATCGACAGCGTGCGCGCGGCCATGCAGGCGAGCCGCTTCGCCACCGGCATGCGCGTCCCGGTCAAGCAGTTCTTCGACCAGGCGCGCGCCAACCTGGACCAGTCCAACGCCAAGATCGCCGAGATCAGCGCCATGATGGACTCGATGTACAAGAAGTTCGCCGCCGAGCACGGCTTGAGCCTGACGGCGCCGATGTCGCTGTCGCTGGACAGCTACCGCGCCGAGATCGACGCCATCGAAGACATCTACCAAAAGCAGTTCGGCACCACCACCCTCTTGATGACCAGCCGCGGCGCGCTGCTCGAACGCTTCTTCGACTCGATCGCCTCGCGCGTGCGGCGCGCCTTCCGCGCCGCCAATGCCGACGCCGAAGCCTGGCTGAAGGTGATCATGGCCCCGCTCGAAGCGCAGATCCGCCAGCACAAGGAACTGCTCAAGCACCGGCTGGCATCGATCCAGCGCATTCACGACGCCACCGACAGCCTGGAACAGAAGATCGGCCACTTCGAAGCCCTCCACGGCGACCTGGAAAAAGTCCGGGAGCGCCTGCGCGAACTGGCCGGCGGCGTGACCCGTGCCATGAACGCGCCGGCGGCGCGGCTGGCCGCGTGAAGCGCCTGACCGAGTTCGGGCAGCTCGACGATCCGACCTTTTCCGCCGACGTCATCGCCTGGCAGCGCCAGCACGGGCGTCACGCGCTGCCGTGGCAAAACACCCGCGACGCCTACCGCATCTGGCTGTCCGAGATCATGCTGCAGCAAACCCAGGTGGCGGCGGTGCTGGCCTATTACGCGCGCTTCCTGGAACGCTTCCCTACCCTGCACGAGCTGGCCGCGGCACCGTCCGAAGACGTGATGGCGCAATGGAGCGGGCTCGGTTACTACACCCGGGCGCGCAATCTGCACGCCTGCGCCAGGCGCGTGGTGGCCGAATACGGCGGCGTGTTCCCGGCCGATCCGGCCCTGCTGGCCGAGCTGCCCGGCATCGGACGCTCGACCGCGGCGGCCATCGCGGCCTTTTCCAGCGGCGCGCGCGCGGCAATTTTGGACGGCAACGTCAAGCGCGTGTTCGCACGCGTGTTCGGCATCGACCAGTACCCGGGCACCAAGCCGGTCGAGGATGGCCTGTGGCGGCGCGCCGAAGCGCTGCTGCCGGCCGAGGGCATCGAAGCCTACACGCAGGGCTTGATGGACCTGGGCGCCACGCTGTGCATGCGCAGCAGCCCCGATTGCGCGCGCTGCCCGCTGCAGGCGCGTTGCGTGGCCTTCGCCACCGATCGCACGGCCGAACTGCCGGTGCGCAAACCGAAGAAGGCCACGCCGGAAAAGCAGGCCGCCATGCTGGTGTTGATCGATGGAGGCGAAGTGCTGCTCGAACAGCGCGCCGACAGCGGCATCTGGGGCGG
>CAMLHI010000464.1 GCA_946479705.1 uncultured Oxalobacteraceae bacterium | reverse complement strand
CTGTCCGACGAACGGCTCGAACTGATGGTGCCCGATTCCTCCAGCATCGCGCTGGGGGCCGAACTGCTCGGGCGCATGCTGGCCAAGGCGCCCGACTGCGACGCCATCTTCTGCTGTAACGACGACCTGGCGCACGGCGCCATCTACCAGTGCCAGCGGCGCGGCATCGCGGTGCCCGAGCAGCTGGCCATCTGCGGCTTCAACGACCTGCCCGCATCGGCCTGGATGAAGCCCTCGGTGACGACCATCAGCACACCGCGCTACCGGATCGGCTTCGAGGCCGCCACCCTGCTGCGCAGCGTGATCGCCGGGCGCGCCCCGCCGGTCACCAGGATCGACCTCGGGTTCACGCTGATGCCGCGCGAAAGCGCATAAGAAAAAGGGGCCGTCTCGCTGGAGACGGCCCCTTTTTGCTATCGATCCCCGCCTGCGCGGGGACGAACGCTTAGCGTGCGCCGGCGGCGAACTCGCGCGCTGCCAGCTTCACCTTCACCGTGCTGACCTGCGCATCGGTCGCCTGCGCCAGGGTCACCACGTACTCACCCGCGGCGATCTTCCACTTGTTCGACTTCGAATCGAACACCGCCAGGGTGCGCGGATCGACCGTCACGCTGGAAGCGCGCGCTTCGCCGGCCTTGAGGGCCAGCTTGTCCCAGCCGCCCAGGCGCTTCGGCGCTTCCCAGCCGCCGCCGACCTTCGACACATACACCTGCGGCACGGCCTTGCCGTCACGCTTGCCGGTGTTGGCGGTCTTGAACGAGACGGCGATCGAGCCATCCTTCGGCGCGGCCTTCAAGTCCGAATAGCTGAAGGTGGTGTAGGACAGGCCATGGCCGAACGCGAACAGAGGCTTGAGGCCCTTCTTCTCGAACCACTTGTAGCCTACGGCCGCGCCTTCGATATCGTAGTTGACAGGGAAGCGCGAATCCTTCGGCGCATCCAGGCCGTCAAGTTTCGGACGCGGCAGCTGCGCATCGGCCATCGGGAAGGTCATCGGCAGGCGGCCGGAGGCATCGACCTCGCCGGTCAGCACGCGTGCAATCGCCTCGCCGCCGTTGGTGCCCGGGTACCAGGCTTCCACCACGGCGCCGACGCTGCCCAGCCAGGGCATGGTCACCGGCGAACCGGTTTCCAGCACCACCACAGTCTTCTTGTTGGCGGCGGCGACGGCGGCGATCGTCTCGTCCTGCTTGTTCGGCAGGACCAGGGTCTGGTCGACGCTCTCGGCGGTCCACTGGGTGGCGAACACGATCGCCAGGTCGCTCGATGCGGCCAGCTTGGCGGCAGCAGCGGCGTCCTTGCCGTCGTGGTAGACGAACTTGGCGTTCAGGCGCGCGGCCAGTGCCTTCATCGGCGAATTCGGCAGGTACACGACGGGGCCGGGGAAGCCGGTCGGGCCTTCGTTCGGCACGGCCGAACCGCCCACCGGATACACCTGGGACGAACCGCCGCCCGACAGCACGCCCACGTCGGCGTGGCCGCCGATCACGGCGATGGTCTTGTAGCCGTTCGCCAGCGGCAGCAGGCCACCCTGGTTCTTCAGCAGCACGATGCCCTCTTCGGCGTCGGCTTGCGAGACCTTGGCATGCGCGGTCATGTCGATCTGGTCCAGCTCCACCTTGACCGGATGCTCCATCAGGCCATGCTTGTACATGGTGCGCAGCACGCGGTGGGCCATGTCGTCGAAGCGCTTCTGCGACACATGGCCATTCTCCACTGCCTCCTTGAGCGCGCCCTGGAAGTAAGGCGACTGGTCGAACGGCCAGCCGGATTGCTGGTCCAGGCCACCGTTGGCGGCCGGGATGGTCGAGTGGGTCGCGCCCCAGTCGGACATGACATAGCCCTTGAAGCCCCAGTCGCGCTTGAGGACCTTATTGAGCAGGTAGTCGTTCTCGCAGGCGTAGTCGCCGTTGACGCGGTTGTACGAGCACATCACCGAACCGGGGTCGCCGCGCTCGATGGCGATCTGGAAGGCCAGCAGGTCGGACATGCGGCCAGGCGCATCGCTGATCTTCACGTCCAGCGTACCGCGGCCGGTTTCCTGGTCGTTGTAGGCGAAGTGCTTGATGGTGGCGATCACGTGGTTCGACTGGATGCCGCGAATCTGCTCGCCGACCATGATACCGGCCAGCAGCGGATCTTCGCCGCCGTATTCGAAATTGCGGCCATTGCGCGGGTCGCGCAGCAGATTCACGCCACCAGCCAGCATCACATTGTGGCCAGCCTTGCGCGCCTCGGCGCCGATCATCGCGCCGCCGGCAAAGCCCATGGCCGGGTTCCAGGTCGCCGCGGTGGCGATACCGGCTGGCAGCGAGGTCAGTTCGCGCGGCTTGCCGCCGCCCTGGGTCGCCACGCCGATGCCGGCGTCGGTGAGCTGCTGGTGCGGAATGCCCAGGCGCTCGATCCCGTACAGGAAGCCGGCCGCCAGCGGCACGCCTTCCTTCGGCTTGTTCACGCCCTTGAAATCGGTCGAGAAGTAACCGAATACGGTCTGGATCTTTTCGTCCATGGTCATCTGCGCCACGGCCTTGGCGGCGCGTTCGTCAGGGTTGCCCGCCTGCGCCTGGGCCTGTGCGCTCTGCGCGATCAGGGTGCACAGCGCGGCCGACAGGGCCAGCGCCCAGCGTTGTCTCGAATTGCTACCTTGTTTCATATCCATCCTTCAAACTTATCGTTATAAAAAAGCGTCTCCCTAAGCAGCACGCCAGCTTACCTCGGAACCAGCACCTCGAGGACGTATTCGCCCCCCTCGACGATGCCGTCGATCCTGGCCTGCGGGAGCATGTGTCCCGCCTGCCACACCTGCACCGCGTCGACATCGGCGCGGCGAATATCCAGTACAAAATGCGCGCCCCGGAAGCTGCGCTCGACGTGCATGGTATCCCACGCCGCCGGCAGCTTCGGCGCAATGCTCAAGCCATCCGGGTCGCCCTTCACGCCGCACAGCCCCTCGACGAAGCAGCGGTACACCCACGACACCGTGCCGGTGTTGAACAGCTGGCTGGAGCGGCCGGCCGTACGTGGATACTCGCGATGGGCGCCACGGTAGTAGTTCGG
>CAMLHI010000463.1 GCA_946479705.1 uncultured Oxalobacteraceae bacterium | reverse complement strand
GCACATGACAAACATGCCGCCCGAGGGATGGAACTGGATGAAGTTGGTGGCCTTGGTGCCGACCTTCATGATCTCGCCGCTGCAATCCTTCTTGCCGTTGTCCTTGACGATACGGTCGGTCAGTTTGTAGAAGCCCTTGGCGCTGGGCTTGGCGGGGATGTCGAATTCGCTTTCCGAGATTTCTTCGGCGCTGGTGACCAGGGTGGTGCCGTCGCCGCGGAAGCGGTAGGTTTCGGAGCAGCTGCCGTCGGGTAAAGTCAGACGCCAGATGCCGAGAATGGGGTGGCTGGCCGCCGGCGGGGCCGCCTGAACGCTGGCCGCAATGACCAGGGATAGGATCGCAATCGTCAGCGTGCGCATCGCAAAAACTCCTTCGTGCCGGAAAAACTGTTAGACATGAATTGTCATTGTCAGTTTAACCCATGCGCAGGAAGTTCCATGGAGGACATGCGCACCATCGCGGTGCCGGTGCTGGCGGCGCGCTATTTGCAGTCGAAGACCGTCGGCCCTCGCTGCTCGCGCAGGTACTCCACGGTGACGGTGCACTCCGTCGCGTCGACCGGAATCCGGCGCGCAAGTTCCACCGGCCCATAGGCGCAATAGACCCACGTTTCGTTTTGATGCGGCGAGCCGAGCGTCCAGCGCCTGACATGGGTCTTGCGCGCGCCGCTGCGCGTAGTGCGCGCGGAATCGGGTACAAGGTAAGCCTGGCCATCGGCGGGGCCATGCAGCATGCCTGACCCATCGACCGGCCACTGGGCCGGTGCGGACGCGGTCCAGTCACCTGCCGTGCCATGCAGCGGGACCACGCCGGCCGGAAGGACGGCGGGACACACGGCATGAAACGGCATTACCGCAGCGGGCGCGGCGTGCGCGGCGCTCTGGTGCCCGCGCAGCCAGATGCTTGCGCCGCCAGCCAGCAACAGCGCCAATTGGAAGCCGCGGCCACTCATTGTTCGATCACGTAAAAGGCCAGGGGGTTATTGCCGGCATTGCGATAACGACCGTCGCCGAGCTTTTCCGTGCGCGGGGCCGGCACCCGCATAAAGCGGCTGGAAATGAACATGCGTTTGTCGTCGGTGTTGTATTGATCCATGCCCATATTCCACTTGGCATCACACGCAATAGCAGGGCAGCGTGATGACAGGAACCCTGGTACCCGGTTTCACAACTTTTGGGGAACCGCCCCTTGTCGAACGTCGCAATCGCGGTCCCGCGCGGGAGGGCTCGACCGGCCTTGAACGCTTCCATCACGTTGGCGCCCTGCTTCCACGCCGCTGTCGATTTACCCTTCAAGCCCGGGACCAGCGCCTTGATGAGATCAACACAGGTCCCAGTGCCCATTAAGGGCTGGTTCAGTAACTTGTCGACTTCTGGATAAATGTATGGCATTTCGCGGGCTCCTGTCGCTGGCGTTGAGGGAAACCCTCATCGTCGGCGGTCGCCGGAAATGCGCATTGATAGCTGGCAAGAAATTGTTTTCCATTACGCAACTATTTGAGGCATGCGGTCTGCCGCCGACGCCAGTGTCACCGGCCCACGCGGCAGCAGGACCGTGGCGATGGCGACGGCGGAGCCCCCACGAAACGGCTGCGCGGCCGCGTCGCGGAAGGCAGCTTCGCTGCCGACCGGATCCTGGGAATCGGACTTAGACCTTGGCCTTTTCCGCCTTCGGCTTCACCGGGCGGCGTCCGCGCGGCTGGGGCTTCTTGCGCGGAGCGGGCGCCTCCTCGGACACAGCTTCCAGCACGGGAGCGGCGTCGAGCTGCGGTTCGACCGGCGCGGGAGCCGGCTCCGGCGCTTCCTCCACCGGCTGGGGCGCGCTCTTGCGGGCTGCGCTCTTGCGCGGGGCGCGCGGCGTACGGCGCTTTTCCGCCGGCACGGCTTCTGCCTGCACCTCCACCTGCGGCTCGCTCGGGGCGTCTTCCTGCACCGGTGCGGGCGCTTCCTCGTCCTGCACGAACAGCGGCTCGGCCTCGACTGGCGCGGCTGCCAATGGCGCTGCTTCCTGCGCTTCCTGGCGGTTGCGTCCACCTCGGCCGCGGCGGCGCGGTTCCGGCTTGGCTGCCTGGACTTCCTCGGCCACTGGCGCTTCGGCATTCACCTCGATCGCCTCGGCCTGCTCGCCGGCCGACGACGCGGCGCCCGGCTGGGCGGCACTGCGGTACACATACGCGCCGGATTTTTCGTCGCGGCCGAATTCGAGCATGCCGCGGCTCTGGGCTTCCTCGAGCAGGTTGCCGAAGGTGCGGAACCCATAATAGGTCTCGTTGAAATCGGGACGGCGCCGCTTGAGCGTGTCCTTGAGCAGCGATGCCCAGATCTTGCCGCTGTCGCCGCGTTCGGACACCAGCGCGTCGAACATCTCGACCACCAGCTCGATGGCCTGGGCCTTGCGCGCCTCGGTTTCTTCCTTGCGGCGGTTGCCTTCATCCGGCGAGCGCTTGGCCGGTGGCTGGGTCTTGCGCTCGTCGCGCTTGGCGGCGGCGCGCTTGACCTCGCGTACCAGGTCGTCATAGAAAATGAATTCGTCGCAGTTTGCCACCAGCAGGTCCGAGGTCGACTGCTTGACGCCTACGCCGATCACCTGCTTGGCGTTCTCGCGCAGCTTGGACACCAGGGGCGAGAAGTCCGAGTCGCCGCTGATGATCACGAAGGTGTTCACGTGCGACTTGGTGTAGCACAGGTCGAGCGCGTCGACGACCAGGCGGATGTCGGCCGAGTTCTTGCCGGACTGACGCACGTGCGGGATTTCGATCAGCTCGAAGTTCGCTTCGTGCATGGTGGCCTTGAAGCCCTTGTAGCGCTCCCAGTCGCAGTAGGCCTTCTTGACCACGATGCTGCCCTTGAGCAGGAGGCGTTCGAGCACCGGCTTGATGTCGAACTTTTCGTAGTTCGCGTCGCGCACGCCCAGTGCCACGTTCTCGAAGTCGCAGAACACCGCCATGCTGATATTGTCTGAGGATGAAGCCATAGTTATGTGTTGTTTTCTATTGGAGCCAGCGGGGGATTATACGCAAAGTGCCAGGTCAGGGCGCCACGCGCGTTTCGGTCTTGGCGCG
>CAMLHI010000462.1 GCA_946479705.1 uncultured Oxalobacteraceae bacterium | reverse complement strand
TCGGCCGATACGATCACGATCATGCCGATGCCGCAGTTGAACACGCGGTGCATTTCGGCGTCGGCCACGCCGCCGTGTTGCTGCAGCCAGGTAAACAGTGGCGGCATGGTCCAGGACTTCGAGTCGAGCACGGCCGTCAGGTGCGGCTGCAGCACGCGCGGCACGTTTTCCACCAGCCCGCCGCCGGTGATGTGCACCAGGCCCTTGACTTCCATCGATTCCATCAGCGCCAGCAGCGGCTTGACGTAAATACGGGTCGGCGCCATCAGCACGTCGGCCAGCTTGCGGCCATGGAAGTCGGCGTTCAGGTCGGGCTGGGCGACTTCGATGATCTTGCGCACCAGCGAGTAGCCGTTCGAGTGCGCGCCCGACGAGGCCAGGCCCAGCACCACGTCGCCCGGGGCGATCTTGGTGCCGTCGATCAGCTTGCATTTTTCCACCGCGCCGACCGCGAAACCGGCCAGATCGTATTCACCGGCCGGGTACATGCTCGGCATTTCAGCCGTTTCGCCGCCGATCAGGGCGCAGCCGGCCTGTTCGCAGCCGGCGGCGATGCCCTTGATGACGTCGGTCGCGGTCGGCACGTCGAGCTTGCCGCAGGCGAAATAGTCGAGGAAGAACAGCGGCTCGGCGCCCTGCACCAGGATGTCGTTGACGCTCATGGCGACCAGGTCGATGCCGACCGTGTCGTGGCGGTTCAGCTCGAATGCCAGCTTGAGCTTGGTGCCGACGCCATCGGTGCCCGATACCAGCACCGGTTCCTTGAACTTCTTGCTGATCTCGAACAGCGCGCCGAAGCCGCCAATCCCCCCCATCACGCCTTCGCGCAGGGTGCGCTTGGCATACGGTTTGATCGCTTCGACCAGGGCGTCGCCGGCATCGATATCGACACCCGCATCGCGGTAGGAGAGGGAAACATTTGAAGGTTGGCTCATGGTGTAATTGTCAGCGAAGGCGGTAAAATGGGGACGGCGCGTGGCGCGGCGCCGCGGGCGGCGCGCAAACCGGCTAATCCGCTATTTTATCAAAACGGCCCGCCTTCTCCCCATTTAACCGACATTACAACAACCCACATGCCATTTCCCTTGACGCCGGAGCAAAAGCAAACCGCCTTCTGGCTCTGCATCTGGGTCGCCTTCCTGCTGCTGCTGTATGCCCTCGGACCGGTGCTGACGCCCTTCATCGCCGCCGCCATCCTGGCCTACGCCCTCAATGGCGGGGTCGACTATCTCGACCGCGCGCGCAATCCGCGCGCCCGCATGCCGCGTCCGCTGGCGGTGGTGCTGGTGATGCTGCTGTTCCTGTCCGCCGTCACCGCGCTGGTGCTGATCGTCATCCCGGTGCTGCAGACCGAGCTCCCCCTGCTCAAGGCCCAGTTGCCGATGATCCTGGTGCGCATCGACGACTTCCTGGCCCCGCGCCTGCACGACCTCGGCATCAAGGTCACGCTCGACGGCACCGGCCTGCGCAAGATCCTCTCCGAGCAGTTCGCCACCAGCGGCGAGGAAGTCTGGAGCACGGTGCTGGCCTCGGCGCGGGTGGGCGGCGTGGCCGTGCTGGGCTGGATCGTCACCCTGATCCTGATTCCCGTGGTGCTGTTCTATATGCTGATGGACTGGCATGTGCTGCTGGACCGCGTAAGCGGCGCGGTGCCGCGCCGCTGGGTCGGCCAGACCGTGGCCATGGCCCAGGAAGTGAACGTGCTGCTGGCCCAGTACCTGCGCGGCCAGCTGCTGGTGATGCTGGTGCTGGCGGCCTACTACTCGCTGGCGCTGGGCATCGCCGGCTTCGATGTGGCCCTGCCGGTCGGCATCCTCACCGGCCTGCTGGTCTTCATCCCCTACATCGGCTTCGGCCTCGGCCTGGTGCTGGCCCTGATCGCCGCCATCCTGCAATTTTCCGACTGGACCGGACTGATCGCCGTGGCCGTGATCTACGGCTTCGGCCAGGTCATCGAAGGCTTTTTCCTCACCCCGCGCCTGGTCGGCGAACGCATCGGGCTCAATCCGCTGGCGGTGATCTTCGCCCTGCTCGCCTTCGGCCAGCTGTTCGGCTTTGTCGGCGTGCTGCTGGCGCTGCCGGCGTCGGCCATCCTGATGGTCGCGTTCAAACACTTGCGCCACCACTATCTGCGCAGTAGCTTCTATAATGCGTGATTGCAGTAGGGTAAAATCCCGAGAATGAGAAGATTGCAATGAAACAGCTGGTGCTCGACCTGGGCGCGGAGCAGGCGCAAAGCCTGGATACCTTCGAAGTGGGGCAGAATGCCGAACTGGCGCACCTGATGCACCAGTTCGCGGAACGCACTTCGCGCGAACACTTCGCCTATCTGTGGGGCGAAACGGCGGCCGGCAAGACCCATCTGCTGCACGCGCTGGCGGCCACCCCGGCCTCGCGCTACATCGCCGCCGACAGCCCTGCGGCCGCCTTCACCTACGCGCCCGAGGTCTCGCTGTACCTGCTCGACGACTGCCACCAGCTCGGCCCCGACGCCCAGATCGACGCCTTCGCCCTGTTCAACCAGATCCGCGAACACGGCGCCTACATGGTCTCGACCGGCGCGGTGCCGCCGGCCGTGCTGCCGGTGCGCGAAGACCTGCGCACGCGCATGGGCTGGGGCCTGATCTACCAGATCCACGGCCTGTCGGACGAACAGAAGATCGCCGCCCTGACCCACGCCGCCGAGGCGCGCGGGCTGACGCTCTCGACCAGCGTGTTACCCTATCTGCTGTCGCACTTCAAGCGCGACATGCGCTCGCTGTCGACCATGCTCGACGCGCTCGACCAGTATTCGCTCGAAACCCAGCGCCCGGTGACCCTGCCACTGCTGCGCGATTTGCTGTTACAGGCCAACGCCACCAACGATCCGGCATCAGCGCAGGCGGAACCCAAAGAATGAAGAAACTGGCCCTGTTTGACCTCGACCACACCCTGCTGCCGATCGATTCGGACCACGAATGGGGCGAGTTTTTAGTGCGCACCGGGCGCGTCGATCCGGTCGAACACAAGCGCCGCAACGACGCCTTCTTCGAGCAGTACAAGGCCGGCACGCTCGACCCGGTCGAGTATCTCGA
>CAMLHI010000461.1 GCA_946479705.1 uncultured Oxalobacteraceae bacterium | reverse complement strand
ATCACTCGACAGGGGGCGGGATATACGTCATGTTGCGTACAGACGCCGTCCGCCCGGGGACGGCGCCCGTATGCGGCTATTCGGCGACCACGGTGAAGAACACCTCGCCTTCATAGTTGTCGTCCCAGTCGCCGGACCAGTCGCGCAGGCCGAAAGTGGCTTGCACGTTGACCCGGCGCGGCGCCAGCGGGTCGATGCTGGCCTCCAGGCGCACCTCCAGATTGCCCAGATGGTGGTCGTCGCGTGGCGAAAAGGCCACGTCGAAGCCGGTCAGGATGGCCGTGGCCTGGACTACGCCGCTCGGAAAGATCACTTCGGCACTTTGCTGGCGCGGGCCGTCGCCATGGAAACGGTTGAAGCGGATGACATCGCTGAGGATTTGCATGGTCTACTCCTTGGTGGTGGCGTGGTCGTTGTCGTCGTGGTCGTTCTGGTCTTTCTGGTCCTTGCGTTGCGGCAGGTGCAACAGGAACCGGCCGGCGCCGTGGCGCTCGACCGTCCATTGCGCCGTTGCGCCGCCCTGCCCCGTATCCAGCACGACGGCATGCAGGGCATGGCGGCCCGGCGGCAGGCGGCGCAAATCGAGCGTGCGGCCGCGCCCCAGTTCGGCGCCGCGGCTGTCGTACCAGCGCACCTCGGGCTGGCTGGCGCCGAACACGGCCAGGCGCGCGAACTGCCCCGTCGGGGTGGGACCGCTGGCGTCGGTCGGCACGCCGGCCAGCGCCAGCTGCACGCCGGGCAGCTGCTCGGGCCGGCCCAGTTCGCCTTCCCACACGGCTTCGGCGGTGGCGATGCCGCTGCTGGCCAGTACGCGGATGGCGATGCTGCGCTGGCGGCCGAACAGGGACTTCGGCACTTGCATTTCGCTGGCGCCGGTGCGCGGGCCGGCGCCGCGCCAGGTGCCGCGCGCGTCGCGCCATTGCACCAGGTAGACCAGCCCTTCTCCGTCGGCCCACCAGCGCACCAGGACGGTCGTGCGGGCGGGATCGGTGTTGCCATCGACTTCGATGCGCAGGCACGGCGGCGAGCCGATGGGCTGGCGGTAGATTTCCTCGTCGTGCTCGAAGATCACCAGGTCGGCGGCGCGCTCGTCGAAGGCCATGGCCTGGCGCACCCTCACCGGCCATGTGCCGTGCATGCAGCCGCACGAGCCGCCGTGCACGGCCGCGTACAGGCAGGCGCGCTTGAGGGTCTTGCCGCCTTCGTCCTGCAGCTCGGCGGTGAAGCCGGTCGTCATGTGGCCGTGCGGCTGGGGATAGGCGGCGAAGTGGAAGGCCGGACGCAGCGCCACCGTGCGGTCGCGCTCGATGCTCAGCTTGAGGAAGAGCTTGGGCTGCTTGAGCTTGATCCAGTCACCGCGGTCCTGCACCGGCGCGGCGGCCGGGCCTTCGAGGGCGCGCGCCGCGCCGGCCGCGCCGCCGAAGGTGTCGGGGATCGCGCTCATCAGCGCCTTGTAGTTGTAGGGGCTGATCCACTTGTTACCCGAGTAGCCCATGATGTCGTGCGCGTTGCCGGGGTCCTTGACGGCCAAGTTGAAGGTATCGAAACCGAATTCGCCGATGCTGTCGGAATCGTAGCCGCTGTAGTCCGGGTAGTTGTCGTCGGTGTTGGCCGGATCGTCGCAACGGGTGACGTTGTCGCAGGGCGCGTGCTGGCGCCCCAGCGCGTGGCCAATCTCGTGCGCGGCGGTGCCGCCGTTGTTGACGCGCCCGACCGCCGCTCCGCCCCCGCCGCAGCCGCCCACCGAGCCGGTGTTCAGGCCGGTGTTGAACAGGCCGAGGACGATGTCTTCCGAATCGCCGCGCATATCGCGCACGGCGTCGAGCAGGTCGTCGAGCTTGTCGCAGCCTTCGCTGATGTCCGACTTCACTTCATCATCGTAGTCCATGGTGAGGAAACTGGTGATGGTGAATTGCGGCGTGGGGTAGAGGCGCTCGGGGAACTGCAGGGTGTTGATGAAATCCGCCTGGGTGGGGGCGGTCAGGCTCGATGGCGGCGAACCCGGCATCACATCCGGCCCGGTGTAGTTGATGCCGACGGCGATGATGGGAATGGCCGGGAAGGTTTCGAACACGAGGGTGCGTTCGAAGGGCGCGGCGAACTGGGTGTTGTCGGCCGCGTCGCTGACGGTGGCGCGGATGGTGATGGTGCCGCGGCACAGGTTTTCTGGAATCACGAAGTTGAGGGTGTGCCCGCGCTGGCTGCGTTCGATCTGCACGTCGCGCCGCGGCTCGATGTTTTCGATCGGCCCGAGGGTGGTAGTGCCGGACGGGGTGACGACGTCGAGCATGCCGGTCAGGCTGTTGATGAGCGGCAGGCCCGAGCTGGCGTCGTAGTCCACGTACAGCCTCACGGCGGTGGGCTTGTCGGCCACCAGGCGGATCGAGTTGTCGGGGAAAACGTTGGCGCTGTCGAGATGCTGGGCGCTGCGGAAGTGCTGGATCACCTGGGTGATCTCGGCGTCCACGACGATCAGGTCGCCGCGCGGATTGCCCGGCAGCGGCGGCGCCACGCCAACCAGATCGGCCAGCACCACGAACTCGATATTGCCGCTGTAGTCGTCGTCCCATTCGCCCGACCAGTCGCGCAGGCCGAAGCTGCCGTTGACGATGAGGACTGTGTCGTCGTCGGGGTTGATGCGGCTGCCCAGTTCCACCGTGAGCCGCCCGACGTGGTGGTCTTCACGGTTTTCGAAGGTGGCCGAGTAGCCCGCCATGCCGGCGGTGGCCCGCAGGATGGATCGGGGAAAGCTGATGCGCGCTTCCGCCGATTGCGGTCCGCTGCCGGACAGCTTGGGGAAGTTGAAGGACTGCTGACGTATTTCCATAGCATGCTCCTTGGCTGCTGGTGGTCCAGCCAATGAGGGTAGGGGCGCGCTCAGGCGCGGGCTCTGCTGTTCCGCAAAGGTGCGCGTGGCGCTACACTGGCAGCCCACTCATCCAGGAGGATTCCATGATCGACCACATTGGCCTTACCGTCAGTAACTACGCGGCGGCGAAGCAGTTTTATTCGCAGGCATTGGCGCCACTGGGCTACAGCATGCTGATGGAAATTCCGGTGGCGGTGACCGGCACGGTGGACG
>CAMLHI010000460.1 GCA_946479705.1 uncultured Oxalobacteraceae bacterium | reverse complement strand
TCGCAGTAATCGTACAGGCGCTCGAACAGGGGATCGAATTCGTTGACCGCGTCGATGCTGTAGATTTGCCGGCTGGTCTCGGCCCGCCCGCTGCGCCCCACCGGCGCGGCCAGCGGCAGATTGGGATCGGTATTTTTCGCCGTCAGATAAAACTCCAGCTCGGGCGCCACGCTGGGTACCCAGCCGGCATCGGCGTACAGCTTGAGCACCCGCCGCAGCACGCTGCGCGGGGCGAAATCGACCGGCTGGCCGTCGGAAAAGCAGCAGTCGAGCACCACCTGCGCGGTCGGCTCGTCCGCCCACGGCACCACGGTGACGCTGGCCGGATCGGCGCGCAGCACCATGTCGCGGTCGGTCGTGGAGATGGCGCGGTCATAGGACAGGTCGCCGGCCGGGGTATTGCCGGTGACGGTCATGCCGAGCACCGCTTCCGGCAGGCGCAGTCCGCGTTCATCGGTGAATTTACTGCGCGGCAGGATCTTGCCGCGCGCGACGCCGGTCAGGTCCGGCACCAGGCATTCGATTTCCGTGATGCGCCGCTCGTCGAGCCAGCGGTCCATCTCGGCGTACGTCAACGTGCTCCTCATGAAGGACTCCTTGGAAAGGCCCGGAGTCGATCGACACGCGCGCGCTAGCGCAGGAATTTCGCGAGCGTGGTCATCGCGCCCAGGTCCAGATTGAGGAAGCTTACTCCGAGTTTGAACTCATTGCCGCTCAGGATGCAGTGGAGGACCTTGGCGCGCACGCTGATCGCGCTGACCTTGCCCTCGAAGAAAAGATCGAAGCTGACCAGGCCGGTAGCGCCGGTCCGGTACGGTTCGTCCACCGTCAGGTTCATCCCGCTGGCCGCAATGTCGTTGGTGCGCACCGTTACCGGGGCGCTCCCGTCGATCACCAGCTTCGCCTTGACCTTCAATACCTTGCGTGCCGATGTTCTTTGTTCGATCAAAACAATCTTTCCAAAAAATTAATGCACAAGCGTATGCATGCTGCATGACAACGAAATTATAGAGACTCGACCGTCCTTCAGTCCAGCTCGCGCAATTTATTGAAGGCTTCGTCGATGCGCTCGACCGCCACGATGGTCATGCCCTCGACCTTTTGCTTGGGCATATTGGCCTTGGGGATCATGGCGATCGAAAAGCCCAGCTTGGCCGCTTCGCGCAGGCGCTCCTGGCCGCGCGGCGCGGGGCGGATTTCGCCGGCCAGGCCGACTTCGCCGAACACCACCAGCCCGCGCGGCAAGGCCTTGTTGCGCATGGACGAATTGATCGCCAGCAGCACCGCCAGGTCGGCGGCCGGTTCGGCGATCTTCACCCCGCCCACCGCGTTGATGAACACATCCTGGTCGAAGGCGGCAATGCCGGCGTGGCGGTGCAGCACCGCCAGCAGCATGGCCAGGCGGTTCTGCTCCAGCCCGACCGAGAGCCGGCGTGCATTGGGCAGGTGGCTGGTGTCGACCAGGGCCTGGATTTCCACCAGCAGCGGGCGCGTGCCTTCCTGGGTCACCATCACGCACGAGCCCGGCACCTGGCTGTCGTGCTGCGACAGGAACAGCGCCGACGGGTTGGACACGCCCTTCAAGCCCTTCTCGGTCATGGCGAACACGCCCAGCTCGTTGACCGCGCCGAAACGGTTCTTGATGGCCCGCACCAGGCGGAAGCTGGACTGGGTGTCGCCCTCGAAATACAGCACGGTGTCGACGATGTGTTCGAGCACGCGCGGGCCGGCCAGCGCGCCTTCCTTGGTCACGTGGCCGACCAGGATGATGGTGATGCCGGTCAGCTTGGCCAGCCGGGTCAGCTGGGCGGCGCATTCGCGCACCTGGGCCACCGAGCCGGGCGCCGAGGTCAGCGCGTCCGAATACAGGGTCTGGATCGAGTCGATCACGGCCACTTCGGGTTTCAGGTCGGCCAGGGTACCGAGGATCTTTTCCAGCTGGATCTCGGCCTGCAGCTTGAGTTCGCGGGTTTCCACCGCCAGCCGGCGCGCGCGCAGGGCGATCTGGGCGCCCGATTCTTCGCCGCTGACATACAGGGTGCTCTTGACGGCCGAGATATTGGCCAGCGCCTGCAGCAGCAGGGTCGACTTGCCGATGCCGGGGTCGCCGCCGATCAGCACCACCCCGCCCGGCACCAGGCCGCCGCCCAGCACCCGGTCGAATTCCTCGATGCCGGTGCCGAAGCGCGGCACGTCGATGGCGTCGATATCGGCCAGCGACAACACCGGCGCGGTCTGCGCCAGGCTTTTATGCTGCTGCTGCGACATGCGGTTCACGCCCACGCTTTCCACCACCGTCTCGACCATGGTGTTCCACTGCAGGCAGGCAGTGCACTGCCCGGTCCACTTGCTGGCGATGGCGCCGCAATCGCTGCAGGTGAAGTTGGTTTTAGCCTTGGCCATGCTTAATCATTTCTTAAGAGATCCTGCTCGACGATGCGCACGCGCGGCGCGACGGCGCACATCAATTCATAGCCGATGGTAGCGGCCGCATTGGCCACCGTGTCGATCGGCAGGCCGTCGCCCCACAGCACGACCGGGCTGCCTACGCGCACGCCGGCGATGCCGCGCAGATCCACCGCCAGCATGTCCATCGACACCCGCCCCACCAGCGTGCTGGGCTGGCCATCGACCAGCACCGGGGTGCCGTGCGGGGCGTGGCGCGGATAGCCGTCGGCATAGCCGCAGGCGACGATGCCGACCGTCATCGGGGCCTCGGCCACGAAGCGGCTGGCGTAGCCGACCGCGTCGCCGGCGCGCAAGTGCTGCACGCCGATGATCTCGCTGGCCAGGGTCATGGCCGGCAGCAGGCCGAACTCGGCCGCGCTGCGCCCGCCCGGGGTGCCGCCGTACAGCATGATGCCGGGGCGCACCGAGTCGCTGGGTTGGCCGTGCAGCACGCCACCGGAATTGCACAGGCTCAGTTCGCCAGGCAGGCCGGCCGCGCCGCGCCGGAAGCGCGCCACCTGCTCGCCCATCGGCAGCAGCGCGTGGCCCGGCTCGTCGGCATTGGCGAAATGGGTCATCAGGGTGATGCTGCGCACCATCGGGATGGCGGCCAGGCGGGCATGGGCGGCGGCGAAGGCC
>CAMLHI010000459.1 GCA_946479705.1 uncultured Oxalobacteraceae bacterium | reverse complement strand
AGCGACACTGAATGTGCTACCTCATCTTTGCACATGGGTTTTACCCATTTGGCAATGATTTATTTAATTTGGGTGATTGTCGTTTAGCAACAATTGTGCGGTTGGGGGAAACAACCGGGATGGCGTAGGGAGCGGCGGAGGAAAGGAAGACACGGCCGGCGCGGGCGCGCCGGGACGAACGCCCGGCCGGCCGGGAAGGCGAGTGGCGGCGCGCTACTCCCCAATCCAGGCGCGCGCCTGTAACGCCGGAGCGGCGCTGCCCGGATCGTTCGACAAGGACAGCAACAGCGGCAGGAGCGGACGCAGCTCGCTGCGCCGCCAGGCCAGCTGCCGCCCAGCCTGGTCCATCCCGCGCCAGAGCGACAGTTTGGCCAGCAGGTAGCCGGCCAGTTCAGGATTGCCGGCCACGACGGATTCTTCGGAAGCGAGCCGTGCGAACAGGGGTGGAAGAGACTCCGGCAGCGTGTGGGCATGCGTCATCAGTTCGGCGATAAAGCGGACGGCGCAGACTTTCGACCACGGCCGCCCTGCGGCGATCCGCACAAACTCGTCGGCAGTGGGGATCTGGATCTCGTGCAAGCCGGGCGACTGAAAGCCTGTGCCGGAGCGGTCCAGATCGCACATCAGGCGTGCGGCATAGTGTGGCTCACTGCCGCGCACAGCGGCACTCAGCACGCCCGGCGGGGTGCAGTTGGCGCGTACCGCCGGCCCCCACTCGACGCCCGCGGCATTGAGCTGGACGATGCGGTCGTCGATCTCCAGAAAACCAACGCTGGCGCGCACGGCCTGGGCGTCGTCCAGACGATCGCACTGCTGGTACACGGTGACAGCTTGGTCGCGATAAGCGGCGCCAAAGCCTCTCCCATTGCAGGCGGAAGCGGATGGATAGAGGCGCACGAATCCGCACGATTCTCCCTGAGAGTACGGCAAGCCCGCCGCCTCCGGCAGCAATGCCAGCGCGTCCCGATATGCCTGTGCCGGGGGCGACAGGGCGAAGTTGATCCGACGGGTGGCGGCGATGAAGAATTGGCCCGTATCGCCGTTGCGCAAAGTGTGCTCCCGCACCGCCGCCTCGCCCGGCACAATGACGACGTCCTCGGCTTTCAGTTCGAGCCTGTCCAAGCCAAGCTGGAACGCCGTACTATCCGGGTACTGCGCAGGCAATTCGCGCTCTCCCGTGTAGCGAACCGAATACGAGCGCCCCGGTCGATAGCCGCCCTCCACCATCACCCGCACCAGCTGGGTACCCCGTGGAAGTTCCGCGGCCGCTGCCGAACCTGGTGGCAGGGAGACCGGTTCCAGCGTCGGCTTCAGAAGCCGCGCATCGTCGGGCGAGGATATCTCGAAGTTTTCTGCCGATACGGGGCGGTCTTCCGCAAACTGGAACAGCACGCCGCGCATATTGGCCGGATAGCGCTGCACAGCCGCGTGCGGGAACCCTGCCTCCGCTCTGGCGATGCACATGGCGCCGGCTTCCGATGCCAGGAAAGTGCAGGCGCACAGGAGCGCTGCGAACCATGCCCGTCTAACGCGAACGGTGAATGGATGGGCAGTTGCGCGCGAATCGTGTTCCATCATGGCTGGTTTTGAAAGCAAATGTTGTCGTAAATGAGGACTCTTGGTCGCTGTGAGTGTCTGTCGATTAATCAAAAAAATAGGTGCCACAAAAGATGCCAAGCTCAGCCGAGCACTGTCACCACGACCGTGCGCCCTTGTCCCGCCGTACGGTGCTCCCATAAGTAGATGCCCTGCCAGGTGCCCAGCAGCAGGCGTCCTGCGCCCACCGGCACGCTCACGGACGTGTCGGTGAGCACGCTGCGGGCGTGGGCGGCCATGTCATCCGGGCCTTCGGTGTCGTGCCGGTAGGCCGGGTCGCCGTCCGGCGCGAGGCGCTGCAGGATGGTGTCCAGGTCACGCCGCACGTCGGGATCGGCGTTTTCCGTGATCGTCAGCGAGCAGCTGGTGTGCTGGACGAAGACGTGCACTACGCCGCACTGTACGCCCGAGGCGGCAACAACCTTGGCCACGGCATCGCTGATGTCGCGCGTGCCGCGTCCGGGTGTGGCGATGGTGAGGGTCGACTGGTAGGCCATGCCGCTTTAAGCCCAACCGGTCGAGCGCTGCACCGCGCGGCGCCACTGGGCCATGCTGGCTTCGCGCGCGTCGGCGCTCATGCGCGGCTCGAAGCGGCGCTCGGCACGCCACTGCGCGGCGATTTCTTCCTGCGAGGACCAGAAGCCGCTGGCCAGCCCGGCCAGGTAGACCGCGCCCAGCGCCGTCGTTTCGGTGACTACCGGACGCACCACCGGCACGCCCAGCAGGTCGGCCTGGAACTGCATCAGCATGTCGTTACGCGCGGCGCCGCCGTCGGCGCGCACTTCCGTCACCGGGAAGGCGGCATCCTTCTGCATGCATTCCAGCAGTTCGGCGCTCTGGAAGGCGATCGCTTCGAGCGCCGCGCGGGCAATGTGCGCCTTGCCGGTCCCGCGCGTCATGCCGACCAGGGTGCCGCGCGCGTATGGGTCCCAGTGCGGCGCGCCCAGGCCGGCGAAGGCCGGCACCAGGAACACGCCGCCGTTGTCCGGCACGCTCAGGGCCAGCGCTTCGACCTCGCTGGACTGGCTGATGATCCCCAGCCCGTCGCGCAGCCACTGCACCGTGGCGCCGCCCATGAACACGCTGCCTTCGAGCAGGTAGTCGGTGCGCGCGCCGATGCGCCAGCCCACCGTCGAGAGCAGGCGGTTGCCCGACACCGGCGCCGTCTCGCCCGCATGCATCAGCATGAAGCAGCCGGTCCCGTAGGTGTTCTTGACCATGCCCTTGTGGTGGCAGGCCTGGCCGAAGGTGGCGGCCTGCTGGTCGCCGGCAATGCCGGCAATCGGAATCGGCGCGCCGAAATGCTCGGCCCTTGTGTGAGCCACTTCGCCCGCACTGGAGACCACTTCGGGCAGCAGCGCGGCCGGAATGCCGAACAGCGCCAGCAGGTCCGCGTCCCACTGCAAGGTGCGCAGGTTGAACAGCATGGTGCGCGAAGCGTTGCCGACATCGGTGACATGGCGTCCGCTCAACTGGTAGACCAGCCAGCTGT
>CAMLHI010000458.1 GCA_946479705.1 uncultured Oxalobacteraceae bacterium | reverse complement strand
GTCATCCCCGTCCGTCACCAAGACAATGCCAAAGACTGGCCGCGCCTGAAGCAGAACCTTGCGCAGACGCTGAAATCGCTCTCGCAGCAGACCAACGATAACTGGAAGGCCGTGGTCGTCGCCAACCACGGCGCCGACCTGCCCCCGCTGCCGCCGCGGGTCGAGGTGGCCTGGGTCGATTTTGCGCCCAACCAGCTGCATGAGAAAGGCGTGGTCGACCAGGAGCAGTTCTACGATGCATTCCGCATCGACAAGGGCCGGCGCGTGCTGTCGGGCATGTTGCAGGCCGGCGCGACACGTTACCTCATGATCGTCGATGACGACGACTTCGTCAGCCGCAAGATGACCCAGTTCGTGATTGACCACGATGGCGCCAACGGCTGGTACATCCAGGATGGCTATATCTGGCAGGACGGCGGCAATTACCTGTACCGCTACTCCGGCTTTTCCAAGCTGTGCGGCACCTCGCACGTGATCCGGGCCGACCTGTATCAAGTGCCGGAATCGTTCGGCGCGGCCAGCGGCGAGTACATGCGCCGCATGCTGGGCAGCCACATCTTCATCGACGAGGCGCTGGCCGCCCGCGGGTCGCCGCTGGCGCCGCTGCCTTTCGAGGGCGCGGTGTACCGGGTCGGCCATCCAGGCGCCCACAGCAAATCGCAAGGCCTGTTCGCACAGTACTTCCTGCACAAGTGGCTGCTGCGCAGCCCTGGCGAACTGGTGCGCCGGCTGGGGCGCCTGAAACGTCTGGGCGGGAGCTTGCGCGCCGAATTCTTCGGCTGAGCGGCGCCCGATGAAGCTTGCCGAGTCGTCCCCGGCGCGTCCGGTGTTTCTCACCCTGGACGGCATCCGCGGCGTCGCCGCGCTGCTGGTTGTGGTGCGCCATGTGCCCTACTTTGGCAGCCTGTCGTTCCAGGAAAGCTATCTGGCAGTGGACCTGTTCTTCCTGCTCAGTGGCGTGGTGATCGCGAGCGCCTACGAACACCGGCTGGCGCGGGGCCTGGGGGTAGGCCGGTTCATCCTGATGCGCTTCCTGCGCATCTGGCCGCTCTACTTCCTCGGCTGCCTGGTCGGCGCCGCCGCCCTGCTCAGCGGCGGCACCAGCGCCGCCGCCCTGCTGCCGCTGTTGCTGTGCGCGCTGTGGATGATCCCGGCGTTTTTCCAGGACAAGCCGTATCCCCTGAATTCCCCGGCCTGGTCGCTGTTTTCCGAACTGATCGCCAATATCGTCTACGGCTTGCTACACCGTCAACTCAGCAATACACGTCTGGCCGCCATCGTGGCGCTGTCCGGCGCCGGCCTGGGCTGGATCGTCTGGCGCCATGGCAGCCTGGACGTCGGCTATCTCAGCAGCACCCTGGCACTTGGCCTGGTCCGGGTCGGCTACTCGTTCTTCGCCGGGGTATTGCTGTTCCGATGGCGAAGTCGGGTCGAGCGGCCGCTACCGACCGTGCTGCTCCACGCCGCAACGCCCTGGCTGGTGCTGGGCGCGGTGTTTATCGTACTGAGCCAGGCCCCCTACGGTTTCAAGCGCGCACTCTACGACGTGCTTGCCGTGACACTGGTGTTCCCGCTGCTGATCTGGGTCGCGCTCGCCTACAGCCCGGAGCGCCGCAGCGCGACGGTATTCAAGGTGCTTGGCGTGATCTCGTTTCCGCTGTACGCGCTGCACTCGCCGCTCAGCAAGTTCATTCCCGTGCTGGGCGCCGCCAGCGGCCTGTTCGAGCCGAGCAGGAATGCCGTGACGGTCGGCGCGCTGTTCCTCGCCGTGCTGGCGCCGCTGTGCTGGCCGCTTGAGCGCCATGTCGACCTGCCGTTGCGGCGCGCCCTGATGCGTCGCATGGGCGGGCCTGGCAGCAGAGAAACCTCCTCAACATGAGGAGGCACGCAGCTCGCTCAGGTAAAATATCTCAACGGCATTGCACTCGCAGTCAATCACGATATTTGCTGACCCAGCATCAACAGTCTGAAGGTCCTATGACAATGTCTCCCCTGCTTCGCCGTGATCCCGTGGCACCATGACGCACTCGTCCGCAGCTGCCACGCTCGCCACTTCGCCGCTCGATCCCCCTGCGCGCTTGCCGCGCGATTATGCGATCGACCGGGTTCTCCAATGTAGTCGCGGGCTCGCTGCATTATGGGTATTCATGTTTCACATCGCCGATCTGTTTGAGCCGGTGTCCCCGATCGTCCATCGTTTCGCCATGCAGGGCCATTTCGGCGTCCCCCTGTTTTTTGCCATCTCGGGTTACTGCATGTTCGCGTCGGCCGAATCGACCAACGCCAAGCGGGACTTGGCGTCGAGCTTCCTCATACGCCGCTTGATCCGGATAATGCCGCCGTTCTGGCTATCGATCCTGGTCGTGCTCGCAGTGCCCTTTATCGTTGCCCTGATCAGTCTTGCGAAATCAGGGCACTATGAATGGCCGCACACCGACTGGATGATTTTTAGCGCGCTCGACTGGCTCCAATTGGCGACGCTCACCCGTCCATTCTTTCACAGCGGAGTTCCACCTCACGAAACGTTTAGTCCCGTCAATGCCGTCTACTGGACGCTGGCCATCGAACTGCAGTTTTATCTGGTGATGGCCGCCGCAGTATGGTTCAAAGACCGTTGGAAGCGGGTCGTCTTGGCGGTGCTCGGCGTCAGCCTGATCACTTACGTTTGGCCCTTCGCGGGTGAAGCACTATTCCTGGCATACTGGCCTGCGTTCGCATTGGGCATGGCGCTACGGCTAGCGCATGTGCGCGGCATCACCCCGGCCGCCGTTTTCAAGGGCCGCGAGCTGCTACTGTCCACCGTTGGGGCATCCGCCGTCCTGGCGCTTGGCTTGGCGGTGGCGCTGTTGCCGTCGCTGCAGTTCAGGGTATACAGTCCAGCTGGCCACCCGGTGTTTGCACTAGTGGCGCTCGCTTCAATTGTATTTCTTTGGCTGATGGGCGGGGTCGAACATGGACTAAGGCGCGCACAGCTGGCCGAATCCTGTGCGCGCGCTGGCAGGCGCTCGCTCTTGCCTTTGCTTTGGGTCGGTCAGTCCAGCTATTCCTTGTACTTACTGCACGGGAAACTGTTTCAGATACCGGCAATGG
>CAMLHI010000457.1 GCA_946479705.1 uncultured Oxalobacteraceae bacterium | reverse complement strand
ACCAACCCGCCGCGCGCCTCGGCCATGCAGCGCAGCCTGATCCAGTATCTGCGCGCGGTGCTGCCGCAAATGCGGGACAATGCCGTGGTGACCAACCTGGGCCGCGAGGCTGACATGGTGGGCGCCTACCTGAACCTGCTCAAGATGCGCATGGAGGAAAGGCTGGAGGTCGACATGCGCATTCCGGACGGGCTGCGCAGCGCGGCCTTTCCCCCGATGATGCTGCAATCGATGGTCGAAAATGCCATCAAGCACGGGCTCGAATGCAAGGAGGAAGGCGGCAAGCTGCAGATCGTGGCCGAAGTGGTGGAGTCCAGGCTGCGCGTGACGGTGAGCGACGACGGCGCCGGCTTCGGGGTGATGCCGAGCAATGGCACCGGCCTGGGCCTGCCGACCATCCGCGAGCGCCTCAAGCTGCTCCATGGCGAGCAGGGCCAGCTGCACATCGCGGCCAATTCGCCCAGCGGTGTGATCGCCACCATCGTGGTGCCCTACCAGCCGGGGGCCAGCTGAGCCTCCGAGCTAGACTTTTTCTAATGGAAAGATTGATAAATACCCCATTTCATTGAATAATTGGCACTCACTCACCCAGCACGCATTCCCATGCCTACCGCAATCATTGCCGACGACGAAAGACTGATGCGCGACCAGTTGCGCATGCGCCTGACCCAGGCCTGGCCGGAGCTGGAAGTGGTGGGCGAAGCCAAGAATGGCGAGGAAGCCCTGGCCCTTGTCGACGAGCTCAAGCCGGACCTGACCTTTCTCGACATCCGCATGCCCGGCAAGACCGGCATGGAAGCGGCGCGCGACATCGGCGCGCGCAGCCAGATCGTGTTCGTCACCGCCTACGACCAGTACGCCGTGGAAGCCTTCGAGCGCGGCGCCATCGATTACGTGCTCAAGCCGCCCGAGCTCGAGCGCCTGGCCGTGACGGTCGAACGTCTCAAGACCCGGCTCGACAAGCCGAACGCGGGCGCCGCCGTGGCCGACAGCGTCAGCGCCATGCTGTCCCAGCTGGCCGAAAAGATTGCCGCGCCCAAGCCGGCCCACCTGCAATGGATCCAGGCCAGCATCGGCCAGGACCTGCGCATGATTCCGGTGGAAGATATCCTGTTCTTCCGTTCCGATGAAAAATACACCTGTGTACAGACCGACAAGTTCGAAGCGCTGATCCGCAAGCCCGTGCGCGACCTGGCCGAGGAACTCGACCCGGCGCTGTTCTGGCAGATCCACCGCGCCACCCTGGTCAACGTCAACGCCATCGAAGGCGTCACGCGCGACATCCGCGGGCGCCACCTGGTGCTGATCAAGGGCCGCCCGGACAAGCTCGAGGTCAGCCGCAGCTTCCTGCACCTGTTCAAGCAGATGTGACCGTTGCGTGCCCCACCATGCCCGCTTGTGTCGCGTCAAGCCCCTGACCCCACCGTACCGCTATCATCGCGGCTGGCCAGGCATCCGCCCGGCCGCCACCGGGGGCGCACCACGATGTCCAAGCGACCTTCCCGCTACCGCAACTGGAGCCCGGTCATGTTCGTGCTCGGCTTCGTTGGCGGCCAACTACTTTCGCGTGCCATGACCACAAACCGCTGGCCCCGCTTCGCCCGCAGCCACAGCCGCGACATCATCCAGAACGCGAGCGAAGCCATCATTTCCACCGATGACACCCACACCATCGTGCTGGCCAATCCCTCGGCCGCCGCGATGTTCTCGACCACCATCGAGGCCATGCAGGGCAGCCCGCTGTCGCACTACATCGCGCCCTTGCCGGCCGCGGCCGACGCCGGCATGGCCTACTTCGGCGACGGCACCGGCCGGGTCGGGCGCCGCGCCACCGACTACGCCGTCAATGGCATCCGCGCCAACGGCGAAACCTTCCCGCTGGAAGGCTCGATCTCGAGCGTGCTGGAAAACGGCAAGCCGGTCTACACCATCATCCTGCGCGACGTGACGGAACGGCTGCAGGTGCAGGAAAAGCTGTCGCGCTCGCATGCCCAGCTGCGCCAGCTGTCGGCCGCGCTGCAAACCGTGCGCGAGGAAGAGCGCGCCCACATCGCGCGCGAGCTGCACGACGACCTCGGCCAGCTGCTGGCGGCCCTGCGCATGGACTTGACCCTGCTGCAAAAGGCGGCCGTGGGCGGCGACAGCGGCACCCGCCTGATCAACACGATGGAAGACAATCTGCTCACGGCCATTACCTCGCTGCGCCGCATCGCCACCAACCTGCGCCCGCGCGCGCTCGACGAAGGCGGCCTGTTTTTCGCCCTGCAGGGCTTGCGCGACGAATTCGTCGCGCGCCATGGCATCCCGTGCGCGCTGTTCGCCGACGAAGGCGAGCTGCGCCTGGACGATGCGCTCAGCACCGCCATCTTCCGCATCGTGCAGGAAGCGCTGACCAATATCGCGCGCCACGCCGGCGCCAGTCAGGTGACCATGTACTTGTACCGGCTCGACGGCCAGCTCCTGATCTCGATCCGCGACGACGGCAAGGGCATCAATCCGCAGGACATGGAAAAATCGCAGTCGCTGGGCCTGATCGGCATGCGCGAACGGGTCTGGGGCCTGCGCGGCGACATCACCATCAGCGGCGACGAGCCCCCCGGCACCCGCATCGACATCGTGCTGCCGGTCCCGCCGGAAGCGTCCGAACACGATCCCGCCACCCCGCCCGACCAGCTGCGCGCCGGCTGAAACGCGGCGCATCTCCCCCAAAGCGGCATGTTGTAGCGATACAACATGCCGCTTTGTCATGGACTTGAAATACTCAGCGGCTATAATTTGGTTCGTTTTGTATTATTCACTGCTAAAACAACATCTCGTTGAAGCACCCTTTTGGAGAAGTCATGCAACGTAAATTCCTTGCGGCCGCCCTGTTCGCGTCCTTCCCTCTCGTCGCTGCTGCCCAGTCGAGCGTCACCATCTACGGTATCGCCGACGCTGCCATCGCACGCGAAGACACCGGTGTAGCGGGTGGCAAGCGCACCGTGGTCAACTCGGGCAACCAGTCGGGCAGCCGGATCGGCTTTCGCGGCGTGGAAGACCTGGGCAATGGCCTGAAGGCAGCGTTCAACCTGGAAGCGGCCGCCAACCTCGACA
>CAMLHI010000456.1 GCA_946479705.1 uncultured Oxalobacteraceae bacterium | reverse complement strand
CTTTGTGAATGGATTCGGGTATCATGACTCATCGTCACAATTTCGCAAACGCAAGCCGCCATGAGCTTTCTGACCCTTGACTTGAACCTGTTGCGCGTCTTCGACGCGGTGATGACCGAGCAAAACCTCACCCGCGCCGCCGGCCATCTGGCCATGACCCAGCCGGCCGTCTCCAACGCCATCAAGCGCCTGCGCGAAAGCTTGAACGATGAATTGCTGATCCGCACGGCCTACGGCGTCAAGCCGACCCCGCGTGCGGAACAATTGTGGCCGGCCGTGCGCTCGGCCCTGGCCGGCCTGGAAGCGGCTGTGACTCCGGAAACCTTCGACGTCTCCAAGGCCCATGCCACCTTCCGCATGGCAATGGCCGACGCGACCGCGGCCTTCTTCCTGCCCTCGCTGATGCGCTCGATCGAAAGCGAAGCGCCCGGCGTCAATGTGCGCATGGTACCGCTGACCACGCGCGAACCACGCCCCATGCTCTTGCGTGGCGACATCGACCTGGCGGTGGGCTTCTTCCCCGGCGTGGCGGCCCAGCTGACCATGGAAACCAGCTCGCCGATCCGCCACGAGCGCCTGTATTCCGGCCACTATGTCTGCGTGATGCGCAAGCAGCACCCGCTGGCGGCCGACGATCTGACCCTGGACACTTACTGCGCCACCAATCACTTGCTGGTGAGCTTCTCAGGACGAGCGCATGGCCTGGTGGATGAGGCGCTGGCCCAGATCGGTCGCGAGCGGCGGATTTTGCTGACAGTGAACCAGTTCTTCACGGCAGGGCGGGTGGTTGCCAATTCCGACCTGATCACCGTGCTGCCGCGCCATCTGATTGCCTCGACCGGCATGACCGATTCCCTGATCTGGAAAGAATTGCCGTTCACCTTGCCGCCGGTCCACCTGGACATGCTGTGGCACGAGCGCGATGCGCGCAGCCCGACCCACAAATGGCTGCGCAATCACCTCGAAGGCATGAACTCCGCCTCGCAGCGTCCCCACACCTACTAAGCAGCACTGGACCGTAGCGGCCCCAGTGCTACTTAATGGGCAATTTCGTCGTGTTCTTGACTTCTTCCATCACGGCATAGGTGTGCGTCTCGCGCACGCCCTTTTGCAGGAGCGTTTTGCCGAGGAATTCACGATAGGCCGCCATGTCTTTCACACGCGCCTTGACCAAATAATCGAAACCGCCCGCCACCATGTGGCATTCGAGTACTTCCGGAATCAGCTGTACGCTATTCTTGAAGGCATCGAAGACTTCCGGCGTGGTCCGGTCCAGGACGACTTCGATGAACACCAGCAGCGACACGTCCAGCAATTGCGGATTGAGCTGAGCCGTGTAACCCATGATGTAGCCTGACTCATGCAATTTGCGTACCCGCTCCAGGCAAGCCGCCGGCGACAGGTTGACCCGTGCCGCCAGCTCAACGTTGCTGATGCGCCCATCGCTCTGCAGTTCGGCCAATATTTTCTTGCTAATCTTGTCCAGCATGTGTCACCCACTCTCTGATTAATATTATTTGGCGAAATTGTCGCATCAAAAACTATCTATTGCTAGTACCGCGTAATACCAGAATTAATCCATAAGAATCCCTCCTACAATCGAATCATCCCAATATGATCCGAAAAGAGGGTATGCAATGAAATTTGTCCCGTTCGCCGCCTTGCAGGCCGAAACCGGCAACAGCCCGTCTGCGTTACGCGCCGCCATCACCGCGGCCTATCGCAGGAGCGAGCCGGAGGCGGTGCGCTGGCTGCTCGACCAGGGCGCGCGCGCGCTGCCGCAGGCGGCCGGTCTGGCCGGGCAGCTGGTGACGGCGGTGCGCACCCGGCGTGCGCGTGCCTCGGGCGTCGATGCGCTCATGCACGAGTTTTCCCTGTCTTCCGAGGAAGGTGTGGCGCTGATGTGCCTGGCCGAAGCCTTGCTGCGCATCCCGGACAGCGACACCGCCGACCACCTTATCGCCGACAAGATCAGCCGCGGCGACTGGCGCAAGCACCTGGGCGAATCGCCCTCGCTGTTCGTCAATGCCGCGACCTGGGGACTCCTGATTACCGGAAAACTGGTCGGCACCAGCAGCGAGCAGGGCTTGGGGTCGGCCCTGACGCGCCTGATCGGCAAGGGCGGCGAACCGCTGATCCGCAAGGGTGTGGACCTTGCCATGCGCATGCTGGGCAATCAATTCGTGACCGGCCAGACGATCGCCGAAGCGCTCGGGAACAGCCGCGAGAATGAACAGCGCGGCTACCGCTATTCCTACGACATGCTGGGCGAAGCGGCGCTCACCGCGGAGGATGCCGCCCGCTATCTGGCCGCCTACGAACAAGCTATCCATGCGATCGGCAAGGCCTCGGCCGGGCGCGGCATCCACCACGGTCCGGGGATTTCCGTCAAGCTGTCGGCCCTGCATCCCCGTTACAGCCGGGCCCAGCGCGAGCGCGTGCTGGCGGAATTGCTGCCGCGCCTGCGCAGCCTGGTGCTGCTCGCCAAGCGCTACGACATCGGCATCAATATCGACGCCGAGGAAGCCGACCGCCTGGAATTGTCGCTCGACCTGATGGAGGCCTTGGCCGCCGATCCGGCGCTGGCCGGTTTCGACGGCATCGGCTTCGTGGTGCAGGCCTACCAAAAGCGCTGCCCCTTCGTGATCGATTACCTGGCCGACCTGGCGCGCCGCAGCGGACGCAAATTCATGGTACGGCTAGTCAAGGGCGCCTACTGGGACGCGGAAATCAAACGCGCGCAGGTCGACGGCATGCCCGATTTTCCTGTCTACACGCGCAAGATCCACACCGATGTGTCCTACCTGACCTGTGCGCGCAAGCTGCTCGATGTGTCCGCGTTGCTGTACCCGCAATTTGCCACCCACAACGCCCATTCGCTGGCGGTGATTTATACCTGGGCCGAGGCGGCGGGCATCGACGCTTACGAATTCCAATGTTTACATGGCATGGGCGAAACCCTGTACGACCAGGTCGTCGGCCCGGATAAGCTGAACAAGCCCTGCCGCGTGTACGCACCGGTCGGCTCGCACGAAACCCTGCTGGCCTATCTGGTGCGGCGGCTGCTGGAAAACGGCGCCAATTCGTCCTTCGTCAA
>CAMLHI010000455.1 GCA_946479705.1 uncultured Oxalobacteraceae bacterium | reverse complement strand
GCCGAAGGAATACCAGATACCGACGAAGGGAGCGGCGATTTCCGGACAGTGCACGCAGTAGACGCAGGCGGCGACGGCGCCGGCGGCGAAACCGGCGGCCGCGCCGGCAAGGCGCAGCCGGGTCGGCGCCAAGGTGCGCATGATGGCGATACCGCTGGCGAACAGCGGCAGCGAAAGAAAGGCGATATTGAAGGGGCAAACGCGCCAGCTGCTGCCGAGGATCAGCGCCGCGCGCTCGGGCGCTTCGGCCGGCAGCAGCACCAGCGCCGCCAGCGCGGCGATCACCAGCCAGGGCAAGGCCAGTGCCAGCGCCAGGCCGGCCGTGCTGCGTCCTGGCCGCGACAGGCGTGCCACGGCGCTGCCGCCGCCCGCCGCCAGCGCCAGGACGAAACCGACCTTGACCCAGAACCCCGGCATGGCCGCGTATGCCGCCAGGCGCGGGTTGATGCCCAGCGTCGCGAGCATCAGCGCGGCGCTGGCTAACAGGCCGGCGCCGGCCATCAGCGCCAGCCGGGCCTTCGGCGGCGCCGGATCCGGCGCCGGGCCGCGCGCCAGCATATCGATCAAATCATCCGTTTTCATGTCTGTATTCCTATCCTTGCCGCCAGGGCCTTCAGGCCACGGTGCACGGCCACCTTCACGTTCGCTTCCGACATGCGCAGCGCTGCCGCGGTTTCGCGTACCGACCAGCCATCGACCTTGGTGTGCAGGATCGCGTCGCGCTGCTGCTGCGGCAGATCCTGCATGATCTTGTGCAGATCGCGCTGCGCTTCCTGAGCCTCGCTGTCGGCACTGGTGAACAGCTCATTGGCTTCGTCCAGCGGCTCGTGCAAGGTGTCCCGGCGCGCGTGGCGGCGCAGCCAGTCGATCAATTTATAGCGTGCGATCGCGAACACCCAGGCCGTCAGCGGCACCGCGGTGTCGTAGGTCGCGCGCTGGTTGTGCAGCGCCAGCAGGGTTTCCTGCACCAGGTCCTCGACTTCATCCGGCCAGCGGCTCATGCGCCTGCGGAACCAGGCGCGCAGATGGCTGGCCATCGCCTGCAGGAACTGGCGGTACGCCGGTTCGTCGCCGCCGATGCCGCGCAGGAGCAGCGTGCGCAGGCGCTCTTCGGCCTGATGCGGCTGCGCGGTCTGCTTCTGATAGTGAATTCGGTCCATGGGGGGTTTTGGTTACGCCGCAGCGAAATTATTTTTTTTAGGCTGTAACCAATCGCGGGCCGCTTGCGAACTCGGTTACATGAACACAGCCACCCATCCTATGCCATGAATGCCGATCAAGTCAAAATCCATCCGCTCTGGCTGCGCCTGACGCACTGGAGCAATGCCGTCGCCGTGCTGGTCCTGGTCTTCAGCGGCTGGCGCATCTACAACGCCACCGCCTTCTACGGCTTCAGTATCCCGCCCGGCATCACCCTGGGCGGCTGGCTGGGCGGCGCCCTGCAATGGCATTTCGCCGCCATGTGGCTACTTGTAATCAACGGTTTGATTTACCTGGCGATCAATCTGGCGAGCGGGCGGCTGCGCCACAAATTCTTCCCGCTGCGGCCTTCCGAAGTGCTGCGCGACCTGGCTGCGGCGCTGCGCGGCCGCCTCGCGCACGCCGACCCGCGCCATTACAACGCGGTGCAGCGCGCCGCCTACCTGTTCGCCATCGTCGACCTGATCGTGATCGTTCTGTCCGGCCTGGTGCTGTGGAAGTCGGTGCAGTTCCCGCTGCTGCGCGAACTGGTCGGCGGCTACGAAGGTGCGCGCCGGGTGCACTTCATCGGCATGGCCGCGCTGGTGGCCTTCATCGTGGCCCATCTGGTCATGGTGGCGCTGGTGCCGCGCACCCTGCTCGCGATGGTGCGCGGACGCTAAGGAGACATCATGAAGAAATCGATCATCACCAATCCGGACGGCGCGCTGATGCTGGCCGACGCCCTGCGCAAGGTCGCGTCGCCAACGCGGCGGGCATTCCTGCAGCGCAGCGTGAGCCTGGGCGGCCTGTCGCTGCTGAGCGGCTGCAGCGTCGGCAGCGATAACGCCATCGAGGCGGCACTGACCCGCATCTCCAGCTGGAACGACAAGGCGCAGGGGCTGCTGTTCGATCCGAACCGGCTGGCGCCGACCTATCCCGAATCGATGATTACGCGGCCGTTTCCCTTCAATGCCTTCTATGGCGAGGACGAGGTGCCGGCGGTCGATGGCGCGGCCTGGAAGCTGGAGCTGAGCGGCTTGATCGCTTCGCGCGCGCCGTGGACGCTGGAGCAGCTGCGCGCCCTGCCGCAGACCTCCCAGGTCACCCGGCATATCTGCGTGGAAGGCTGGAGCGCGATCGGCAAATGGGGCGGCGTGCCCTTCGGCCGCTTCCTGCGCCATGTGGGCGCGGACCTGACGGCCAAGTATGTCGGCTTCAAGTGTTCCGACGACTATTTCACCAGCATCGACATGGCCACGGCGCTGCATCCGCAAACCCTGATGGCGCTCACCTACGACGGCCAGGAACTGCCGCCGCGCTATGGCTACCCGATGAAGCTGCGCATGCCCACCAAGCTCGGCTACAAGAACCCCAAGCATATCCAGGCTTTGTTCGTCACGAATACGTATCCCGGCGGTTACTGGGAAAACCAGGGATACAACTGGTTCGGCGGTAGTTAAAAAATATACCCTGAAGTGTTACATCAACCCCACCACAAAAGGAGCAATACCATGAAAGCCATCACCACCGCCATCCTGTCGATCTGCCTGCTGGCCGCCGGCGCCGTTTCCGCCCAGGACGCCATGCAAAAGGATGCCATGGGCAAGGAGCCGATGAAGAAGGAAGCCATGCACAAGGACAAAATGAAAAAGGACGAGATGAAGAAAGACGGAATGATGAAGGACGGAATGAAGAAGGATGCGATGGCGAAGGATGGAATGAAGAAGGACGCGATGAAGAAGGATGAAATGGCGAAGTAAGCGGCGCTTGCGTGCGGCCCGGCTGTGCGCCGGGCCGCGCGCCATGGCGCGGCGCCTAGCCGCGTCCGATGAACGGCATCTTGGTCGCCATCACGGTCATGAACTGCACGTTGGCTTCCAGCGGCAGGCTGTCCATGTACAGCACGGCCTTGGCCAC